>VXTH01000132.1:0-356 GCA_009837565.1 Chloroflexota bacterium
GGTCGTGACAGCGCGAGCCAAGGCTCGGCATCCGGGTTACGAGGGAGCCGTCGGCGCGTCGCACGAAGGGACGTCGGGCGAACCACGCACGGCGGTCGTCACCTGGCAGCGTCCGCTTGACACTCGGATTTTGCCGCGCGAGTCAATCTCTGGATCCGTTTCCGGACCCGCGGTGATCACCCAGCTCGACACGACGGTGACAGTTCCTCCCGGCTGGGCGGCGTCCTCGCAACCATCCGGCAGCTTGTTGCTCAGACGCGAGTCCTGAAGGTCGGCAATATGACAGATGTCAACATTGACCCTGCGCGGCTCGCCATTTTCGACTCATTGGTCAGCTCGATCGCCGAAGAGATGGG
>VXTH01000132.1:366-2943 GCA_009837565.1 Chloroflexota bacterium
GATGGGGGCCGCGCTTCGCCATACTGCGCTCTCGCCAAACATCAAGGAACGCGCCGACTTTTCCTGCGCGGTCTTCGATCGGGAAGGCCAGTTGCTCGCGCAGGCTGCTCACATCCCGGTCCACCTGGGCGCGATGCCCGAGTCGGTTCGTGCCGTCGAGCGTCTGGCGCCCTGGCGGCCTGGCGACCTGGCCATCCTCAACGACCCGTTCCTCGGTGGTACCCATTTGCCCGACGTGACCATGGTCTCGCCGGTCTTCGCCCACGACACGGCGGAGCGCGACGAGCCGATCGGGTACGTCGCCAGCCGCGCCCATCAGGCCGACATCGGCGGCATGGCGCCCGGTTCGATGCCGGTCGCGCGCGAGTTGATCCAGGAAGGGATCGTGATCCCGCCGATCCGCCTCTATCGCGCCGGCAACCTCGTCGAAGAGGCGATGGACTTGATCCTGCGCAACGTGCGAACACCCGACGAACGGCGCGGCGACTTCAATGCCCAGATCGCCGCGCAACGATTGGGCGAACGCCGGATCGCCGATCTGCATGGCGACTACGGAGACGGCGCGTATCGGCGGACAACCAGGGCATTACTCGATTACGGTGAGCGCCTGACAAGAGCGGCGCTAGCCGAGTTGCCGCACGGGACGTGGGAATTCAGTGACTCGTTGGACGACGATGGCCACACGGCCGATCCCGTCCCGATCAAGCTGACGCTCACGATCGCTGATGATCGCGCCCACTTCGATTTCTCCGGCACTGCCCCCCAACGAGCCGCCTCGATCAATGCAGTGGCCCCCGTTACCAGGTCGGCCTGCTACTACGTGATTCGCTGCCTGCTGCCGCCCGACACTCCGATGAACTCGGGGCTGTTTCGGCCGATCACGTTCACGCTGCCCGAGCGATCCGTTGTGGCTGCGCAATCGCCGGTCGCTGTTGCGGCCGGCAATGTCGAGACTTCGCAGCGCATCGTCGACACCGTCTGGGGTGCGTTTAATCAGTTGCTGCCGCAGCGGATGCCTGCGGCCTCGTCGGGAACGATGAACAATCTCACGGCGGGCGGGATCGACCCTCGCAGCGGTCAGCCCTGGGCCTACTACGAGACGTCGGGCGGCGGACTGGGCGGCGGTCCGGAGGGACAGGGCCTCGACGCCGCGCACTCACACATGACCAACACCCTGAACACGCCGGCTGAGGCCCTCGAGCTGGCCTATCCCCTCCGCGTCGTCGAGAACAGCATCCGGCCAAGATCCGGCGGGAGCGGCCAGCATCGTGGGGGACACGGCTTGATTCGCCGGACCCAGTTCCTTGGATCCGCGCAACTGACGCTCATCACCGAGCGACGAACCCAGCAGCCCTGGGGATCCCAGGGCGGCGAGCCCGGAAGAACAGGTCGCAACAGCCTGGAAACGACTTCCGCCAGCGGACAGCCGGTGCGCCGCAAGCTGCCCGGCAAGATCACGATCAATGTGGAGCCTGGCGACGTGATCCGCGTTGAAACCCCAGGCGGCGGCGGGTGGGGACGTCTCGAACCGCGCTAAACTGGTGGCAACGGGCAGCGGAGGAGCGACCATGTCGGACGGTTCTGACCGACTCGAACGCGACGTTGAAGAAGTCCTCTCGAACATCGAGGACTTCGACTGGCGGCGGAGACAGTCGCGCAGACCGGGGCCGATCAGACTGGCCATCCAACGATTCGGTTCGGCGGTCGTGGGCAAAGCGACAGCGCTCACCGCTAACCACCTGCTGCTCCTTGGGGCGGCACTGCTGATCATTGGCCTCGTGCTTCGAGGTGGAGGCCTGTGGCTCGCGGTGGTTGGCATCGTGGTGTTCGTGATCGGCCTGTTCTGGACGTCGCGAGGCGGAAATCGACAAGCCGGTCAACCGCGCGGCGGCTATTGGCGCGATCGATACATCAGCTACGAACAGTCAAAGCAGAGTCCGCTGAAACGCTTCTTCCGCCGCAACCGGTAGCGCGACCCGGCACGCCCGTGCTGATTCGAATCCTGCTCTGCTGCCTTACCGTTTCGATCCTCCTTGTCAGCTGCAACAACGAGGGCAAGACGCCGCCGGTTGCTGCACCAGCCGACCGGCACTCCCAACAATCAGCTACACAACAGCAACCACAGCAACGGCAGCAGACAGATGCGTCGGCACCCGGGCAAGAACAGCCGGTACTGGAACAGCAGCAAGCGGAGCCGGAAGACTCCCAAACGCGCTCGGACGAGCAGCAGGACCAGGCTGATGCGCAGCCGATCAGTCCCGGCGGCCCGCCGGAGCCGGAGTTCGACATCAAGATCGCCGTCGGCTATCTCAATCACCTCGCGGGAGAGCTGGGACCACGAGCCTCGGGCACCGAGCAGGAACGCGCCGCCGCCGAATACATGGCGGAAGTCTTCCGGAGTCTCGGATACGACGTGGAGATCCAGCGGTTCACGTACGCCGCGGAGGCGGAAGTCGCCAGGATTGACCTGCCCAACGGTTCCAGCAGCTTCGCCTTCCGTTTCTCCGGCTCCTCCAACGTTTCGGTGGAAGGTGAGCTCGTCGACGTTCCAGGAATCGGCAGCGTCGGAGCCGTCGC
>VXTH01000335.1:0-2941 GCA_009837565.1 Chloroflexota bacterium
GTCTTCGTCGATCAAGTTCAACTCGAGCAACTTGTCAATGAGCTCGATGTATGACTTCTCCCCGAAATTGCGCAGTGTGAGCAGTTCGTCGTCGCTCTTCTCAAGAATTTGGCCAACGAGCATCAGGCCGCTGCGCTTGAGGCAGTTGTGTGCCCGAACGGAGAGCTGTAGCTCTTCGATCGGCATGTCGTACTGTTCGGCGGTCAGGCCGACTCTGGCGTGCGCGGGAAGCTGCCGCGCAGTGATTGGCTGGCCCATGGTCTCGAACAGTTCGAGTTCGGTGCGCAAGGAGCGGGCAGCCGATTGAACAGCGTCGATGCCGGAGATTGTGGCGTCTGTCCATGCTTCAATCAGGAGCTGCTCGAACTCACTACCTCGTCCGCCAGATGCGGGCAGGACCTCATAGGAGACCTTGCGGACCGGTGTGAAGACTGCATCCAGCGGAATCACGCCGAGCAGATGCTCGCCGTTCTTGTTGCGCTCGGACGGCTGGAAGCCGAAGCCGGTCTCGACATCCATGACCACGTCGAGCCGGCCATCATCGCCGTCCAGCGTGGCCAGATAGAGGTCGGGATTGACGATTTTGTAGTCGCCAGGCACCTCAATGTCGCCGGCGGTGATGCGGGTCGCGCCGGTGACGCTGAGGTGCATTTCCGCGGGGCGGTCGGCGATGGCGTGGATACGAATCTCGCGCAGATTGAGGAGGAACTCGGTGGTGTCCTCCTTCATCTCGGGAATCGTGGAGAACTCGTGCTGGACCTGGTCGATCCGCACTGAAGTGATGGCGGCTCCGCGGATTCCGCTGAGCAACACACGGCGCAGGGCGTTGCCTACAGTGTGCGCGAACCCGCGCCTGAGAGGCTCGACCGCGATGCGCACATAGTCGTCGCGCTCGTCTTCGATCGAGAGTTTGGGAGTTTCGGTAGCCAGGATCACGTTGTCGTGTCCCTCCCTGGGACTGTGGGTTACGGTGGATTGCCGGGCTTAGCGCGAGTAATACTCGACGATGGCGTTTTCGTCGACTCGCATGTCAATGTCTTCTCGGGCGGGAACAGCGGTCAGCTCGCCCTCCAACTGAATGGGGTCGATGCGCAGCCAACCGGGTACCTCGCGGGAACCCTGCCACGTTCGCGCCATCTCGTAGAACTTGCTCTTGCGGCCCCGCTCGGTCCAGCCAATCTTGTCGCCGATCCGGGTTTCGATCGAGGGGACACTCGCCTTGCGTTCGTTGAGGGAGATGTGGCCATGATTGACCAGCTGTCGAGCCTGGGCTCGCGACTCGGCGATGCCCAGCCGGTAGACCACATTATCGAGGCGCAGCTCCAGCATCTGCAGCAGGTTCTCGCCGGTTGCACCCGGGCGGCGGTTCGCTTCGGCAAACATGCGCTGGAATTGACGCTCGAGGACGCCGTAGCTCTTGCGTACCTTCTGCTTTTCCTTGAGCCGGTCTCCATAGTCGGAGACCTTGCGCCGACGCGGCGATCGCTGGCCGGGCGGTTGATTGCGCCGGTCAATCGCGCACTTCGGGCCAACGCAACGTTCGCCCTTGAGCATCAGCTTTTCGCCGGCGCGTCGGCAGATTCGGCAGACGGGTCCGGTGTATCGAGCCATTGGCGCTTCTCTCTGTCCGTCGTCGTAGTTGGCTGTGGTTGCCCTGGTTGGGCAGGTGGGTAGTCGCTATACGCGTCGGCGCTTGCGCGGCCGACAGCCGTTGTGGGGGATGGGTGTGACGTCACGGATCGACAGCAGGGTCAGACCCTGTGCCTGAAGCGCGCGGACTGCGGACTCGCGTCCCTGTCCTGGGCCTTTAACGTAGACATCGACCTGACGCATGCCGTGGCTCATCGCCTTTTGCGCGGCATCTTCAGCGGCGAGTTGAGCGGCAAACGGTGTGCCCTTGCGCGAGCCACGAGTGGCGGAGGTGCTGCCTGCCGATGCCCAGGCGACGGGGTTGCCGGCCAGGTCGGTCATGGTGATGATCGTGTTGTTGTAGGTTGACTGGATATAGGCCCGGCCGTGCGGCACATTCTTGCGCTCGCGCCGGCGCCGGCTACGCTCTCGTCGTTGGCTACTGCTCATCCCGTTCCCCTCTGCTGACTAGCGCTTTACGGCTGGCCGTTAGCGCTTCACAGCGCGACGTCGGCCGGCAACTGTCTTCTTTGTTCCGCGGCGAGTGCGGGCGTTGGTTCTCGTGCGCTGTCCGCGCATGGGCAGGTTGCGCCGGTGGCGTTGACCCCGGTAGCAATTGATATCGATCAGGCGCTGGACATTGCCTCGAACAACCCGTCGGAGGTCTCCTTCGACGAGGTAGTCCCGATCGACGATTTCACGAATTCGCGCCAGTTCGGCGTCGGAGAGATCGCGTATGCGCTGATCGGGGTCAATGTTGGCCTTGTCGACGATTTCTTTCGCGCGGGTGGCTCCGATGCCGTAGATGTAGCGAAGCGCGAAGGGGGCCTTCTTGTTGTCGGGGACATCAACGCCCGAGATTCTCGCCATGCGCCGGTTCCTCTCGCCTGCAGCTTCGGTCGTGGCGGACCGTGTTCTGTTCCAGGACTGGTTCAGCTCTTGAATCGGTAGACAACGCGCCCGCGGGTCAGGTCGTACTCGGAGAGCTCGACGAGAACACGGTCACCGCGCAAGACTCGAATGTGGTGTTGTCGCATTTTGCCGGCCAAGTGTGCCAATACTTCGTGGCCGTTGGGCAACTCGACCCTGAAGGTGGCGTTGGGCAGCAGTTCCTTGACGACGCCCTCGACCTCGATTTTGTCCTGCTTTGGGGGCGGCGAAGGCGCTGGGGCGCGCCTGGTTCGTCGTCCCGATCCGGTGTTTCGATTTCTCGCCACCAAGCCTCCGTTGCTTGTCTGCTCAGGCCTGAGTCAAAATGTCCGCCGGCCCGCTGTCACGCAGCGCGACGGTGTGTTCGAAATGGGCCGACAGG
>VXTH01000058.1:0-2910 GCA_009837565.1 Chloroflexota bacterium
GAATCGGGGCAAGCGATCGCTGGTGCTCGCCCTGCGACAACCGGAGGCGCAGGCGATCGTCCATCGGCTGGTGGCGGAGATCGATGTGGTGGTGATCAACTATCGGCCCGATGTCGCGGCGCGGCTGGGGCTGGACTACGAGACGTTGCGGGCGATTCGGCCGGACCTGATCTATGTGGATAACACGGCGTTTGGGCGGCAGGGTCCGTGGTCGCAGCGGCCGGGCTACGACATCGTGGCGCAGGCGGTGACGGGTCTGATGGCGCTGGACGGGAAGCTGGACGACAACGGCACCGCACCGTCGCCGGTGTCGGCGCCCGTGGCCGACTATGGGACAGGAATCGTGATTGCGCTCGGCGTCTGTGCGGCGCTCTTCCATCGTCAGCAGACCGGCGAGGGTCAGATGATCGAGACGACGTTGCTCAACACCGCGCTGGCCATGCAGGGCAGCAGCGTGATGCAGCTGCCGCTCGCCGATGAGCTACCGGAGGCCAAGATGGCTCGGATCAACGAGCTGCGGTCAGAGGGGGCTCCGTACGCGGAGTTGCAGGAGGTCTACAAGGATCGCGGCGCACAGGGAGCGTTGAACATCTACTACCGCTGCTTCGAGACTCGGGACGGGGCGGTGGCGATTGGGGCGCTGTCGGCTTCGCTGTGGACGAAGGTGCGGGCTGCCCTGGAGACAGACTTCCTTGGCTTCGCGGACCCGAACCTGGATCCGACGGACCCGGAGCAGCTCGCCGAAGCTACGACCCGGGTGCGTGAGGTCGAGGCGCATGTTCGCTCTCGGACAACCGAGTATTGGCTGGAGCGGTTCGAGGCGCACGGAGTGCCCAGCGGTCCGATCCAGTTTCCGGAAGAGCTCGCGGACGATCCGCAAATCGAGGCGAACGAGATGGTCGTCGATCTGGACCACGATCTGTCAGGTCCGCAGCGCCAGGTGGGTCCGCTCCTGAAGATGAGCGCGACACCGACCGCGGCGCAGGGATCGTCTCCGCCGCTCGGTCGGGACACGGACGACATCGTTGCGAGCGCAGGTTACGGCTCGGACGAGATCGCGGACTTGCGATCGCGAGGGATCATCGCCTAGAGCACGCCGTCCCAGGCGGCGACTTCCTCGCCCCTGAAATCATCTTCGATTCGGGCTGACTCTCCGAGTACAACCGTTTGCCGAGTTTCGGCGTCCCACTTCGGCCAGGGGAGGTTGCCGGTTGAGGGGTCTCCGGTTCGGGCGAAGGCGAGCCAGGTGTCCATGGTGAGTTCGGCGAGGGCGTTGGCGGCGACCCCCTCGCCGGCGAAGGCCGACGCGACCCCGTGGGTGCCAAAGACGAATGGGATGTCGAGGGCGTGGCAGGAGCCGAGGGCGCCGTCGAGCATGGGCGACTTCCAGTCGAATAGGTAGCACCAGGTCTGATCGCTGTGCTGGGACTGGGCGTCGAGCAGACGGATTGCAGGCACCCGGAAGAGTTCGTCGCCGGAGGCGGCGGTCTGGATCTCGTAGGGAGTGATTGATTCGCCGCGGGCTTCGCGGGCGGCGCGGTAGATGTCGTACAGACGCTGGCCGTCGCCGTGGAGTCCGTCCATGACGGCGACGGCGTCCTCCTCGTTGGGCGGTTCGGTCGGGACCATGGCGGCGAAGAGCTTGCTCTCCTCGTCAAGGCAACCGATCAGCGCCGAGACGCCGGCAGCCTGGCCGGCGCGGACCGCGTCGATTGGCATTTCCGTGAGGAACTCGCCGTCGATGACTGGGCGGAAGGGCATCTCGGGCTGCTTGCCGGCCTCCATGGCGACGTAGAGCATCTGCTCCTCGAGCTTGGCCTGGGCGGCGACGATGTCCTCGACGGAGGCCGACTGCAGCGCCTCGGCATCATCGGGGTTGACGCCGAGGTGGTCGCAGAACATGCGGCCGTGCTCGACGGCCTGGACATCCTCGATCCCGTGGTGACCGGCGCCGGACTGGGGAATCGCCCTGTGGAAGAGTCCGGTCGCCTCGGGGGAGCCCATGAGGGAGGCGACGGACATACCGCCGGCCGACTCGCCGAAGATCGTGATGTTGCCGGGGTCGCCGCCGAAGCTGGCGATGTTGTCGCGGACCCAGCGCAGCGCGGCGACTTGATCCCGCATGCCGAAGTTTGATTCTTCGAGGGCCGGCAAGTGGAGGAATCCGAGCGCGCCGAGGCGGTAGTTGATGGTCACCACGACGACGTCGCCTCGTGAGGCGAGCATCCTGCCGTTGTAGAGGCCTTCACTGCCGCAGCCGATGGTGAACGCGCCGCCGTGAATCCAGACCATGACCGGACGGGCGGCATCGTCGGTTCCCGGGGTCCAGATGTTGAGGAAGAGGCAGTCTTCGGATTGCTCCTGCGGGGCGGCGCCGATCATGGCGTCGAGCGCTTCGTTGGGGATCTGCGGGGCGATTGGCCGGAAGGATTCGCAATCGAGGACATCGTCCCATCCGGAGTGAGGGCGTGCGACGCGGAAGCGGAGGTCACCGACGGGTGGGGCGGCGTAGGGGATGCCTCGGTACACGCTGAGGCCGTTCTCGGACGAGCCGTGGACTCGGCCGTATTCCGTCTGGACGATGGCTGCCATGTTGATGCTCCAGCTCTTGCAGTTGTTGTTCGCGATGCAGATTAGCCGGTGTTCAACGCGCGGCCGGTCATCCTCCGCCGAAAGGACGTATCACGCGGGGGTCTCAGGGACTGAGCGGTCGGAGGTTTTCTGGGTTGAACGGTGAATTGGGGATGGTCGGGGTTGGAGTGGGATTGGATTGGCTCGTGGGGACCCCCCTCTGTCCCTCCGGGACATCTCCCCCCGCTGCGCGGGGGGAGAAAGCGGCGTGGACAGCATCTTCCAGGACGGAGCTGAGGGAGTGATGGAGGGCTGATCGGGATGTTGAGTGCTCTGGGC
>VXTH01000157.1:0-579 GCA_009837565.1 Chloroflexota bacterium
GTACTCGATGAAGTCGGAGACCCACTCGACGTGCTGCTCGATCGAGACGGGCATGTTGCTCAGCACCGAGGGTGAACCCGGTCCGGTGATCATGAACATGTTGGGGAACTCGGTCGTGGCGATCCCGAGGTAGGTCTTGGGTCCCTCGCTCCACTTGTCCTTCAGGGCGACGCCATTGCGGCCCTTGAAGTCGATGTTGAAGAAGGTGCCAGTCATCGCGTCGTAACCGGTGGCGAATACGATGACGTCGAACTCGTACTCCTGGCCGTCGGCGGTGCGCAGACCGGTTGAAGTGATCTCCTCGATCGGGAAGTGTCGGATGTCGACCAGGTCGACGTTGTCGCGGTTGTACGTGTCGAAGTAGTTGGTGTCGATCAGCGCGCGCTTGGAACCGAACGGGTGATCGCGGGGGAGCAGTTTCTCTGCGGTTACCGGATCCTTGACGATCTCTCGGATCTTGCTGCGGATGAACTCGGAGGCGGTGTCGTTGGCGCGGCGGTCAACTGCGATGTCTCCATAGGACTGGAACAGGAAGCGGAATCCGCCGACCTCCCAGAGTTCTTCAAACTTGGCCCGTCG
>VXTH01000157.1:589-2921 GCA_009837565.1 Chloroflexota bacterium
ATTCCTCGGAGAACTCGACGGGGAAGCCGGCGAAGGATTCCTTCGATTTCTGCATGATCTCGGTGTAGTTGGCCTTGACCTCGCGCAGGAACTCCTGATCAACGTTCTCGTGCCGCGCCGGAATTGTGTACTGCGGCGTGCGCTGGAACACGGTCAGGTGGTCGGACTCGCGGGCAATCACCGGGATCGATTGGACGCCGCTGGAGCCGGTGCCGATTACGGCGACCCGCTTGCCCTCGAAGTCGACGCCTTCGTGCGGCCAGGCGCCGGTGTGGTGCCAGTCGCCCTGGAACGAATCGAGACCGGGAATCTGCGGGATTTGCCCGGTGGAAATGCAGCCAATAGCGGTGACCACGTACTTGGCCGAGACGCGGTCGCCCTGGTCTGTCTCGACGTCCCAGAGGCCGGTGTCGTCGTTGAAGTGCGCCGCAGTCACGCTGGTATTGAACTGGATGCCGCTGCGCAGGTCGAAGCGGTCTGCGACGTGGTTGAGATACTCGAGGATCTCCGGCTGCTCGGGATACTTCCCGCTCCAGTTCCATTCCTGCAGCAGGTCGTCGTCGAAGGAGAAGCAGTAGATGTAGCTCTCCGAGTCGCAGCGCGCGCCGGGATAACGGTTCCAGAACCAGGTACCGCCGACGCCGCTGCCGCGCTCGTAGACCTGCGTCGTCATGCCGAGGTCGTCACGCAGCTTCTTCAGCATGTACATGCCGGCGAAACCGGCCCCGATCACAACGACATCGACTTGCTCGGTTGCGGTGGTCTCTGACATCTTCGTTCTTCTCTCCGACTGGGACGCATTGGCGCCCCGGGGCTCTGAATGACGTCGTCGCAAGGCTCAGACGTGGTACCTGCAGACGATCGTTCCGATCAGCAGGATTCTACTACCTTCGACTATCTGGCCGCTGCCATTTCTCTGACGACGACTGCGCGGATCGCCTTAACCACATGCTGGAAGCCGCGTTCGCTACCGGGCAGCATCAGCAAGGTGAAAAAGCCATGCATCTGACCCGGGTGCCGCTGAAAGTTGACCGGGACTCCGGCCTCCTCAAGCCTGCGGGCATATTCCTCACCCTCGTCGCGCAAGACATCATGTTCCGCGGTCAGCACCACTGCGGGCGCCAGACCCGACAGGTCCTCAGTCCGCAACGGCGACGCATCGGGCTCCGAGCGGCGTTCGGCGTCCGGCACATAGTGATCCCAGAACCAGACCATCGCCTCTTTGGTCAGAAGCAGTGCGTTCTCCGGGTCGACGTACGAGGCTCGGTCGAAGTCGGCGTCGGTGACCGGATAGATCAGGACCTGCAGCGCGATCTCGGGACCGCCAAGGTCGCGGGCTCGTCGAGCGACAACGGCCGAGAGGTTTCCACCCGCGCTGTCACCAGCGACGAACACGGGCACGTCTCGGCCTGCGATGTCCTCGACGTGTTCGGCGACCCACTCCAATGCTGCGTAGCAGTCGTCGGCCGCGGTGGGATAACGGTGCTCCGGAGCGAGCCGGTACTCGACGTTGACGACTGCGCAGGAAGTGCGCTCGGCCAGCTTCCTGGCCATCGTGTCGGTTTCGTCGATCGAGCCGAGCACCCACCCGCCACCGTGGTAGTAGACGATCACGCCGGGCGGAGTGTCGTTCGGGACCAACACGCGGAGACTGAACGAGCCGTCGTCCTGTTCGATGGTGTGTTCCTCTACGCGAGCCATGGGCGGAGCGGGACCGGCCATATCCGCGATCGCGCTGAGGAACCCGCGGGCCTCCTCTGGCGACATTTCGTGCAAGGGCTTGGCGTCCGGGTCGGCGCCCTCAGCCATTGATTGAATGAACATGGTGGTGGCGGGGTCGAGTGCCATGCGCAGCTCCTGATTTCGCTCGGCGCGTGTTGCTGATTTGCTTCGATAACGCTGCAAGGGTAATGGGAGACTGCGGCTTGACGCAGAAGGGGAGCCAGGATCGAGCGATTCCTGGAGAATGCCGGGCCGGACAGGGCGGGGACAGCCGGGCAGCAGCTTGAAGCCGAGGTCGGCCACGAACAGGGCGACGTCGGGAACGACCAGCAGGGCGGCACAGGCTTTCTCAGTCTGGACGAACTCCTGCACCGGTCGCGGGAACGTCATGATTCGCGCGGGGCCATAGTTGGGCCGGGGATCAAGGTGGTACGGCGAGCGTATGAACATGCACGGGTGGGTTCTGGCCATGGTGGCTACGCGAGACCGTTCAGCGGAGATACCATCAGTCGAGTGCCGGCTTCCGGTAATCGCGCCGGTGAGAGCAGCTGAGCAGTGTTGTACTCGGAGAAGGTGTTTGCCCAGCTTCGGTTCGCGATCGTTGTAGCTG
>VXTH01000157.1:2931-9886 GCA_009837565.1 Chloroflexota bacterium
CGTTGTCGCTGTCATAGCGATTGCTTGCGTTGTGGGCGGCGTATGGCTGCTGTTGGTCGCCAACCAGGTGAGTGACGGTAGCGGCTTGCTCGCTGCCGGCACCCTGATGGCCGGGATTCTGCGCTTGTTCGCTGTCTTGCATGTCAGGGTTCAGAATGAAAACCTGCACGCTCGGTTCGGGCCCTGGGGTCTCATTCTCCCGGCCGAGCAGATCGAATCCGTCCGTGCCGAGACGTATCGCTGGGGTTCCTACTACGGATGGGGAATGCGCTGGGGCATGGATGAAGGTCGCGCCGGCCGCGCGATGTCGGTGCCGTTTCTGCTCAGTGGAGTCATCGTGGAGACGAAGGAAGGCGGCCGTCACTACATCAACAGCCGGCGCCCCGTTGAACTTGCTGCGGCGGTCAACCGGATCGTGGAAGGACCCGACGGCGCGGGAGCCTGAGTTGACTCTTGTTCAGCGCAAAGGGACCACTACTAACGCCTGGGGTTGAAGGAACGGATCTACTCCTGCAAAAGGCGATGCAAGAGCAACGTGCGCATATCGCGCCGACCGTCGGCTATGAGGTGCACAACGACAGTGCCCTCTGTCACTCTGTAGACGATTCGATATGGCCGCACGGTCAGACTGCGATAGTCCGATAGGTTCGAGCCGGAGATGTCCCTCAGAGGCGCGCCACGCTCAGGGAACTCCGCCAGACCTTCGATCAGCGCGATTATCTGGTCGAGCACACGACGCGCTGCCAGAGGAGAATCATTCTGAGAGAGGTAATCGCCGATTCCTCGTAGATCAACTCTGGCGTTTTCGGTCAGCCGGACGCTGAACGGCATCAGTCGTCTTGCCAGCGCCGTCTCAGTTCTTCAAAAACCTCCGCTGCTGGTCTTGTCTTGCCTTCGCGAACCTGCTGTTCGCCGAGCGCGAGGATCTTTAGGAGGGCGAGCGTTTCCTGCTCCTGCTCGTAGCTCTCGTAGTCCACAAGCACAGCCTTGGCCTCGCCGTTCTGCGTGATGATGTAGGGGCCTGGCTCATCGGCGATCGTCCGCATGATTTCGGCGGCGTTGGCCTTCAAGTAGCTGATCGGCTTGATCTTCGCCATGACTGAGTCCCTTGGTCCAAATGCAGACTACACCTGGCCCAGTGGCTAGGCGTGCAACGCTTCGCCACGATGCAGCCTCGCCGCAGTTTCGTAGGTCTGGCCCATAGAGCGGACCGTCGGCGCGTGCGCGGTGAGGAAGCGGCTGGCTCCGATGAGTACATCGTCGGCCTCGGGACGCCCATCGAATCGTTCGACCAGGCGCAACGCCGCGTCGTAGATCTGGAACGAGTGGAAGCCGGCATCCTCGCGCAGCAGCGCGGTGCCCAGGGTCCGCACCACCTCGTCCCGATGACCACCGGCGAGCAGATCGGCCACCGACTGTCCCGTCTCGTCGACCTGTTGTTGGCGGTCGAAATGATCGAGCACGTCGTCGGTTGAGGTTGAGCCGCCGTTCGGCTCGGGTCGCGGCTGGCGCGGCATGTTGAGGAAGCGTTCCAGGTAGACCGAAGCTGCGCCGTCGAGGATGCCGCGGGCCAGTTCGCGCGAAGGCGCGCGCTGCATCGCTCGGTCGACCGCATTCGTGTAAGTGAATGTGTGGTGGACGGTGTTCCAGTCGCCGAACTCGTTGGAGATGTGGAAGTGCATCGGGCGACGTGCGGCGGCGTAGGCGACCGTGGCGCTGAGTTCCGTCAACGGTGCGCCGACGCGGGCAGCGTCGATGATCCTGCGCAGCGAACGGTCGGGCGGATCGTCAAGGATCGACTCCGCGACGGGTCGGTGTTCGTCCCAGGATTCGTTGCGCTCGCCGCCGACAGCCAACGCCTCGTCCAGCGCCTTGCCGGCCTCGTCCAGCAGCCGCGGCAGGTCGACCGGGTGTTGCCAGGCGGAGGTCTCCTCCATCCTCTGGGCGCCGGTGATGGTGGGAATGATCGAACTGAGCACGTCGGGCGCGGTGTCCCAACCGACCACGTCGAGCAGCTCGCAGGCCTTGTTGGCGAAGTCAAGTGTGTGTCCTACGTCTATGAAGGTGTGGTCGGTTGAAGCGGCGAAGAGCAGGTCGGCGAGCTGCGACTCGTTCAGGCCAGCGACGGCGGCAGTCCGCAAACAACGCTCGGCCGCGTTGCGCGATCGCACCTCGGCGAAGCGGCGGAACCAGGTGCGGAACTGCTCGGGCCGATCCTCGTCCGTGTCCAGTGCGGCGATGTCGAAGTCGGGCGGCTGCCCTTCCACGCTGCGGGCGACGTGCACGACGCCGTGATAGAGGGCGCGCGGTCGGTCGTCTGCTGCAAGATTCGGCAGCACGTTGGCCATCGCCGTGAGGATCGAGAGTCCGCTGGACCATCCGGCGGCACGGTTCTTGACGCCAAAGCGTGCTGCTTCGGCGAGGACCAGGTCTTCCCGCCCAGCCTCGCACAGGCCGATCACCGATTTGGCGATGACCAGCCGCAGGTTCTGTTCCAGGCCTTCAGAGAGTTTGCGCGTGCAGTGCGCGACGACTTCTTCCTCCTGCGGTTCTGGATCGAGCCAGACTGTGCCGTCTCGAATCTCGGCGCGGAAAGCGGCGACATCGTCGGCGAAGAGATCAAAGGCGCAGCCGCCTGAGAGGTCGAACTTGGCGTGGTGCCAGTGGCATGTCAGGATGCCGTCGGCCACTGTCCCCTGGCTGAGCGGGAAGCCCATGTGCGGGCAACGATTGTCGACGGCGAAGACCTGTTCACGGTGCCAGAACACGGCCGCCGTGCGTTGACCGGTCGAGACAACCCGCACGCCATCGCGCTGCAATTCGTCAAGCGAGCAAACTCGTACGGTGGCGTTCATGGCGGTCCTCCGGTCCTGACTTGAAGGCTATCGATGAGAACAAGATGATGTATGCGCGGTCCAGTGCGAAACGATCCGCGACCAAACGACTGAGGATCCTGGAAATGGCGAGTACAACGACCTCAAACCGTCCGCGGGGCGTCCACTTGGTGGGCAGCGTGCCGCTGGCCAACAGCGAGGCAGTCTTCCGCGAAGTTTCCGCGAGAATCGGAGACCGGCTACGGCGCCTGCCGGACGGCGAGACCGGAATCCGAACCAACTGGATTCAGTGGCAGTTTCCGCTGTTGCTGGAGGTTCCGGAGTTTGAGTCGGCCGATGAGCCGGCCGGACCGTTTGGCGCACGCCTGCAGCTGCGCTCGGGCTCGATCGCTGCCGATGTTCAGTCTCCCGAACTCGGTTATCGCGCCGCTGCGGCGGAGTCGTACCAGGTGTTCTCGCGTTTGAAGCGTCAGGGTGTGATTGGGGAACAGGTCAGATTCCAGGTCTGCCTGCCGACGCCGCTCGCGGTGATTCACGTTCGATTTGTTCCTCGTGACCAGGAGGCCGTCGAACTGGCATATGAGCGCCAGTTGCTCGAGGAACTGGATGGACTGTTGGACATCATTCCCGCCGACGAGCTGGCGATTCAGTGGGATACGGCGGTGGAGTTCGCAATTCTCGAAGGGCTGTTGTCGTCGTTCCTGGTCGACGCCGAAACAGAGATCGTGGATCGACTGGTTCGACTGGCCGATCACGTGCCGCCTGGAGTCGAGACCGGCTTCCACCTCTGCTACGGGGATGTCGAGCACCAGCACTTCATCGACCCGGTTGACACGACCAAGCTGGTCGCCGTCGCCAACGGCGTGTGTGCCGGCGTCGAGCGATCGGTCGACTGGATCCACATGCCGGTTCCCCGAAGTCGCAGCGACGACGCTTACTTCGCGCCGTTGACCGAGCTGCGGATGCAGCCCGAGACCGAGCTTTATCTCGGACTCGTGCATCTGACCGACGGCGTCGATGGAACTGAGGAGCGCATCGCCGCCGCGAGACGGGCGGTTCCCCAGTTTGGCGTAGCGACGGAGTGCGGCTTCGGCCGGCGTCCGGCGGAGACGATTCCCGCGCTGCTCGACGTTCACGCGAGCGTCGCAGATCCCGCATGACGGAGCGGTGCGTCGAGCATGACTGAACCGGAGTCCCGATTGTCGCGCCCGATCGAGCCGATGCCACCTACGGTCGAGCAGGCGCTGGTCGACAGCGGGTTGCTGAACGCGTATCGGGCTCGACCGCCATATCAACGGAACGACTATCTCGGCTGGATCAATCGGGCCAAACGACTGGAGACAAAGCAACGCCGGCTCGACCAGATGCTGTCTGAGCTGGAGCGCGGCGACGTCTACATGAAGATGGATTGGCGGCCTGGTCGAGTAGATGTCGACGCCGATTGATGCCTTGAATCGGTAGATTTGAGATCAATGGGGGACGCTCGCGTCGGCTAAGGGGGAGACCATGCCACTGCAGCTCGATCACACCATCGTGCCGGCCTACGACAAAGAGCGGTCGGCCAGGTTCATCGCCCGAGTCTTTGGCCTCAGCTACGAGGGGACGTGGGGGCACTTCGCGCCGGTCAAAGTCAACGACACGTTGACGCTCGACTTCGACCACTCGGACGATCCCGGCTCGAATCACTACGCGTTCCTCGCTTCAGACGAGGAGTTCGACGACATCCTGCAACGGGTCAAGGACGAAGGAATCGCGTTCGGCAGCGGTCCAGGATCACGCCGTGACAGTCAAATCAATCACCGCCACCAGGGTCGCGGGTTCTACTTCGACTGCGAGAACGGGCACGTGTGGGAAGTGATCACCCACACGTACATCACTGATTAGGCGCGTCCCCATACCCCCGATCCCGCTCGCGCTTGAACGCGGCCCAGCCTTGATCCTCCCGGATTCTCTGCCGTCCGGTTCCGACTGCGTCTTCGGCTTCGAGCAGTTCGCGTAGTGAATCGTTGTCTCGATACCGAACGGCGTCGATCAGACCCATCTGCTCATAGACCAGGTTGACGAGGCGCTTGTTGAGTCTGACCGCCGAGGGCGGCAGCGACGCAAGTTTGCCCGCCATTTCGGTGGCTGCGTCTTCGAGTTGGTCGTCTGGCACGACCCGATTGACCAGGCCCATGCGTAGCGCGTCGTGGGACTCGATGACCTCGCCTAGCAGTAGCACTTCCTTCGCCTGTTTCTGAGTGGCGAGGAACGGTGTGATCAGCACCGGGATCCCGAACCCGTGGCGAATCTGGATCTCGCCGAGCCGGGCGTTGTCTGAGGCAATCGTCAGGTCACACACGCCTGCCAGCTCGCAGCCTTGACCGACGGCGTGGCCTCGCACGGCGGCAACTGTCGGTTTCGGGAACGACCAGATTCGCATCAGCACGTCGAGCGAATCAGGTGCCGGATCGTCGTCCGGGTAGAGCGAGGCCCAGAGATCGCCGCCAGCCGAGAAGGCGCGCCCGGCGCCCGTCAGGATCACGGCCCGGACATCGTCGTCCGCCTCAGCTCGGTCGAGGGCAGCGTCGAGCAGACGCATCAGATTGCGGTTGATCGCATTGAGGACGAGTGGACGGTTGAGCGTGATTCGCGCGACGCCGTCGGCGGATTCGTAGAGCACGTCGTCAGGGGACGGAGGCGGGATGGGGATGCCGTCGGGTGTCTGTATCCAGTCTGATTTGTCCGGTTCAGTCGTCATACTGCCGCCTCCATCGTCGGGCGGAACGGTATCACGCCCTCCGACTCCACAGGGGCTGGCGCTCTCGTAGACTCCGGTTCGACGATCAACCATTTGGAACAG
This sequence comes from Chloroflexota bacterium, assembly GCA_009837565.1. Taxonomy (GTDB): domain Bacteria; phylum Chloroflexota; class Dehalococcoidia; order Bin125; family Bin125; genus Bin125. The sequence goes on from VXTH01000157.1 coordinate 8,608, forward strand.
GCAGGTCCCTCATGCCAACCGACACGCCAACAATTGACTGCCAGGTGCACGCATACGACCGCAACGACGAGGAGAACTATCGCTCCGTGCTGGCCGGCCCGGCCACGGTGACGGGCGACGAAATGGTTGCGGCGATGGACGCCGTCGGCGTCGACGGCGCGCTGTTGATCTCGCCATTCACGATCTACGGTTACGACTCCAGCTATTGCGAGGGCGTTCGTGACCGGCATCCGGGACGATTCGGGCTGATTGCACCGTTTGACCCCAACTCTCCGAACGTCGGCGCCGAGGTCGATGCCTGGGCGGAGCGACCGGGTGTGGTCGGGGCGCGGATCGTGCTCAGTTTCGAGGGCGTCGCCGCCGACCATCCCGGCCTCGACCAGGTGCTGGAGGCAGGGGCGCGGGCGGGTATACCGATCAACGTGCTCTGCTGGGGACAGATGGGAGTGCTGGCCGAGCTCGCGCAACGGCATCCGCAGACGCAACTGGTGATCGACCATCTCGGTCTGCAGCAGCCGTTCGCTCCGCCACCGCCCGACGAGCCGTGGGCGGAGCTGGACAGCGTGCTCTCGCTGGCGCAGTTCGAGCACGTGGCGATCAAGATCTCGGGCGCGTGCACGCTGTCGCATGAGCCGTTTCCGTACTCGGACATCTGGGAACCGCTGAGCCGAATCTTCGAGGCTTACGGTCTCGACCGCTGCCTGTGGGGCACCGACTGGACGCGAGCGACCAACCTGCTCACCTTTGAGCAGGGCGTCGAAGCGTTCCGGGTCACGGACACGCTCTCCGACGACGAGCGGGCGACGCTGATGGGCGGATCGGTGCAGCAGATCTACGACTGGACGCCCGGGTGATAAGGCTCGATCACGCTGCTCATTGCATGGGGCCGGCGGGTTCGGGAGGAGAATTGGGTTAGTTAAGCGCAATTTCCTGCGCTGGACAGCAGATTTTGAGGATTTGAGTCCAGATTTGTCCAGATTTGTCCGGATTCGTCCAGACCAGTCCGGGTTTGGTGAGTGTGATTCCGACGTGATCCGAGCGAGTCCGGGATGGTGCGGGTTTGCCTGTGGATGTGGGCGGGACACGGGCTGGCGCTCTCGGATTTAGCATCGCTCAGATGTTCTCATGGTACCGAGGACTGGGCCGTGTGGCAGTCGGATCTTCAGACGGGCTCCGTGAGCGGTCGTCAGACAGGACCTACTGTGGTCGGTCTTCGTCGTGCCACTCGTTGAACATCGACGTGCGGCCGCCGTCGACGACGAGGTCGTGGGAGTTGACG
>VXTH01000157.1:9896-24511 GCA_009837565.1 Chloroflexota bacterium
GAGTTGACGAAGCGGCCGGCGTCGCTGGCGAGGTAGAGGGCGGCCTCGGCGATGTCCTCGGACAGGCCGGCGCGGGTCATCGGCGTGGCTCGAGAGAGGTTGTAGGTGAGCTTGGTCATCTTGCGGGCGTTCTCTTCGTCGGAGAGCGTGTTGGCGCGGGCGGAGCCGCCGTAGAAGATCGGGGTGGCGATCGCGCCCGGCGAGATCACGTTGACCCGAATGCCATGGCGTCCGAGCTCGACGCCGGCCAGTTTGGAGTAGTGCGTCATCGCCGCCTTCAGCGCGGAGTACAGGGGGTCGCCCTGGCGATAGCGGATCGCGGCGATGCTCGAGTTGTTGATGATCGAGCCGCCGCCGGCGGCCTTCATCGGCTCGATCGCGTAGCGGATGCCCAGCATCGCGCTGCGCAGCAAGAGATGGACGCCGTAGTCGATGTCTTCGCTGGTGATCGAGTCGAACGGCCCGCGGGTTGGTCCGCCGGCGTTGTTGAAGAGGATGTCGAGCGAACCGAACCGTTCCACGGCCAGGTCGATCGAGGCCTTGATGTCCTCCTCGCGCATCACGTCGGACTCGTGATAAACGGCGTTGGGTCCCAGACGGTCGGCCAGGGCGGAGCCCTTTTCGCGGGATCGTCCGGTGAGGACGACCCTGGCGCCCTCGGCGACGAACAGCTCGGCCGTGGCGGCGCCGATCCCGCTGGTGCCTCCGGTGATGACCGCGACCTTGCCCTGCAGACGTTGACCCATGACGTACTCCTTTTTCGGCAGGGTAGCGACGGCCATTCCATGCCCCTGATCAGCAACCCGGCTGGGCTAGGATTTGCGCCATCGACACTCTTGAAGAAGGAGCGGAAGAGCAGGTGGTACTCATGGCCGAGGGATCTCTGTCGGGCAAGACCTGCGCCGTGACCGGCGCCGGGAGCGGGATCGGCCGGGCGATCGCCGTCAGATTGGCAAATGAGGGCGCGCACGTCGCTGCGATCGATCTAAATCTGGCCGGGGCGCTGCTGGTGACTGAGCAAATCGAGGCGGCGGGCGGTGCGGCCTCCGCATGGGAGTGTGATGTCTCCCAACGCGCCAGCGTGCGATCGAGCCTCGAAGCGATCGTCCAAGCGACAGGCGGGCTGGATGTGATCTTCAACAACGCGGGGATCGCCGAGATACGCCCGTTCATGGAGGTCGAGGAAGAGCACTGGAATCGGCTGATGACGGTCAACGGGCTGGGCGTGCTGATCTGCATGCAGGAGGCCGGTCGGCTGATGATCGAGCAAGGTCACGGCAAGATGATCAACACGGCCTCGATCGCCGGCAAGGAGGGCTACGACATTCAGCCGCACTACTCCGCTACCAAGTTCTCGGTCGTGGCGCTCACGCAGGCTGGGGCGCGCGCCTTTTCGCCATACGGGATCACCGTGAACGCGATCTGTCCGGGGATTGTCGAGACTGAGCTCTGGGAAGGTCTGGACGAGGACTTCATGCGTTTCGGAATCACCGAGCGCCCGGGAGAGGGGATGGAGCGGTTCAGCGAGCGGATTTTGCTGGGGCGCACCGCCACCCCCGAGGACATGGCGGGCCCGGCGGCGTTCCTCGCATCAAGCGATTCCGACTACATCACGGGGCAATCGCTGATGGTCGACGGAGGCATGGTGTTGCAATAGTCCGACCGACTGGCAAGCGCTGAACACTGCCCGTTTGGGATTCATAACTGCGCCGCTGGAAATAGAAGACTTCAATAGCAACGGCAAGACGGACTCAATAGCACTGGCTACAGTGTGTTGGATGACCGACCAACAAGACAGTAGCCCGCTTGTGCATCTGGCGCTGCGCGACCGGCACATGGCCCAGGGAGCGCGCTTTGCTCCATTCGCCGGCTGGGAGATGCCGCTCCAGTACGAGGGCATCGTGGCCGAGCATCTCGCCGTGCGCGAGCGCGTTGGGGTCTTCGACGTTTCACATCTGGCCAGAGCGTGGGTCGAAGGACCCGATGCGGGCGAGCTGTTGCGCTCGGTGACTACGTTCGACGTCACAACCTTGCCCGTCGGCCAGGCGCATTACTCGCTGTACTGCAATGAGACCGGCGGAATTGAGGACGATGTCTTCATCTACCACCTGCCCGGCGAACGCTGGCTGGTGATCCACAACGCCGCGAACGCCGACCGCGACTTCGAGCGGCTGCGAGCGGTCGCACGGAATGCGGCGTCGGAGGTCACTCCGGAAACCGCGATGCTCGCCATTCAGGGACCGGAGGCGATTGGGCTGCTGGGAACGGTCGTGAGCGCGGAGATCCCGTCGATGCAGCCGAGGGAGTGCGCCGAGCTGGACTGGCGGGGAACCTCGGTCCGGTTTGCTCGTACGGGCTACACGGGCGAAGACGGTGGGGAGTGCATTGTCGACGCGGAGCATGCCGGAGCCCTGTGGGACGCGCTGATTGATGGCGGCGCGACGCCGGCCGGACTGGGCGCGCGCGACACGCTGCGACTGGAAGCAGCCTTGCCGCTTCACGGCAGCGACATCGACGCGACCACACATCCGTACGAGGCCGGCCTGGGTTTTGCCGTGAGCCTTGATGACGGCGCCCCGTTTACGGGACGCGAGGCGCTCGCCGAGTTGAAGGCGCAGCCTCGAACCCGACGTCTGGCTCACCTGGCGGCGCGGGCTCGCGGCGTGATCCGGGCCGGGTTCGCGGTACGCGAACCAGGTGGGACGGAAGCAATCTGCTGCCTGAGTAGCGGCGCGTACAGCCCGAGCATGCGCATCGGGATCGGCATGGCCTACTTGCCGGTCGAACTGGCCAAGCGGGGCACCATGCTTGAGGTTGACGTCAGAGGACGGGCGGTGCCGGTCGAAGTGGTTCGCCGCCCGTTTTATCGAAAGCCGGAGGACTGATGACGATGGAATATGAGATACCCGCAGACCTGCTCTACACGCCCGACCACGAGTGGTTGCGCCGCGACCCCGACCGTCAGGACGAGGTCACGATCGGCATCACCGAGTTCGCCCAGGAGCAGCTGGGCGACGTGGTCTACCTGGAACTGCCGGCCGAAGGGACCGAGCTGACGGCCGGCGCGCCGTTCGGCGAGATCGAGTCCGCCAAGACGGTGGCCGAGTTGTTCGCGCCGGTCAGCGGCGAACTGATCGGCGTCAATGGAGAGCTGGAAGACCGTCCCGAACTGGTCAACGAGTCGCCCTTCGAGGAGGGCTGGATTGTGCGTGTGCGAATCTCCAACGCCGACGAGTTGGACAATCTGCTGGACGCCGACGCCTATCGTGCGCTGATTCCGGAGGACTAGCGGTGGTCTCGCCGCACCCGTACATTCCCGCGACCGAAGCGGATCGGGCGCGGATGCTGGAGCGCATCGGCGTTGACGATCATGACGCCCTATTCGCCGACCTGCCGCCGGCCTTTCGTGATCCCGCGATCGACCTGTTGCCGGCGCTGACCGAACCCGAGTTAATCGGGCTGCTCGCCGATCGCGCGGGGCAGAATGCAGCCTCATCGCGACCCAGCTTTCTCGGCGCGGGCGCGTATCGACGCTCGGTGCCTTCGATCGTCTCCCATCTGCTCAGCCGCTCGGAGTTTTCGACTGCCTACACGCCGTATCAGCCGGAGATCAGCCAGGGCACGCTGCAGTCGGGATTCGAGTTTCAGTCGGTCGTTTGTGAATTGACGGGCATGGACGTGGCCAACGTCGGGCTCTACGACGTCGCCAGCGCCACCGCCGAAGCCTGCCTGATGGCCGCGCGCGCGACGAAGCGTCAGGCGGTCGCGCTCCTGGAACCAATTCATCCAGGCACGGCCGGAGTGGTCGACACCTACGCCCGCGGAGCCGGCCTGCGCGTCGACGCGCTGGCTACGGCGAACGGGCTGAGCGATGACCACGCCTGTCTTGTGGTCCAGCAACCCGATTTCCTGGGAACCATTGTCGACCTCGAAACGCTCGCGAACGCCGCTCACGACGTCGGCGCGCTCCTGGTTGCCGTCGCCGATCCGTTTGCCCTGGGCATGCTCAAAGCGCCGGGCGACGCCGGGGCCGACATCGTCACCGGCGAAGGCCGCGATCTGGTCGGCGCGCCCGCGTTCGGCGGACCGTCGCTGGGCCTGTTCGCTGCCGGGTTGCCTTACCTGCGGCAGATGCCCGGCCGGATCGTGGGGCGAACCAAAGAACTACATCCGTCCAACGACGGCGAACCGCGTACCGGCTACGTGTTGACCCTGCAGGCGCGCGAGCAGTTCATCCGGCGCGAACGGGCGACATCCAACGTGTCGACCGCGCAGGCGCTGATCGCCCTGGGCTTCACCATCGCGGTACAGGCGCTGGGCCCGCGCGGTCTGCGTCAGTCCGCGGAGCTCTGCTACCAGCGGGCGCATCACGCGGCCCGTCGCATCTCGGCGCTGTCCGGATACGAGGTTCCCGAACGCGGTCCTTGGTTCCAGGAATTCCTCGTGCGCGGTCCGCTCTCGGCGCCAGAGCTGAGCGCGGCGCTGTCCGAACGAGGAATCACGGCTGGCCTCGACGTTTCTGATCGGCCAGAACCTGAAGCGCGCGATGCGCTGCTCTTCTGTGTGACTGAGGCCACGCCGGATGCCCATGTCGACGCACTGATCGAAGCGCTGGCGGCGATCGGAGACGAGGTATGACGGCGCCCGGGCCTGCACGCGAGGATTTCGGTGACCGCCTGAGTGTCGATCGAAGCGTGCCCGGCAGGCGCGCGGTCGACGTTCCCACATGGAACGGCTCACAGACATCCCTCCCCGATGCATCCCTGCTGCGCGCCAGCCTGCGTCTGCCGGAGTTAAGCCAGGGCGAACTGGTTCGCTATTACACCGCGCTCTCGGAGCGCAACTACGGCATCGACTCGGGTACCTATCCGCTCGGCTCCTGCACGATGAAGTACAACCCAAAGATCAACGATCTGATCGCATCGCAGCCGGGCTTCGCCGACGCGCATCCACAGGCCCGCGAAGAGGACGTGCAGGGCACGCTGCGCACGTTGCTCGAACTTCGGGATGGTCTGGCGGAGGTCACCGGTCTGCCCCACGTCAGCCTGGCCCCGGCGGCCGGAGCGCAGGGCGAGTTGGCCGGCGTGCTGATGATCTCGTCGGCGCTTGAGGACCGTGGAGAGCACGACACGCGGCGCCGCATCCTCGTCCCCGACTCGGCGCACGGCACCAATCCGGCGACCGCGGCGATGGCCGGCTACACCGTGACCCATCTGCCGACCGCCGACAACGGCTCGCTGGACCGGGCCGCGATCGAGCAAGAACTCGATGAAACCGTCGCAGCCGTCATGGTCACGGTGCCGAACACGCTGGGACTCTGGGAACAGGGGATTGAGGAGGTCGCTGGACTGATCCACGACGCCGGGGCCTATCTCTACGCCGACGGAGCGAATCTGAACGCGATCATGGGACGCGTGCGCTACGGCGACCTGGGCTTCGACGTCGCCCACCTCAACCTGCACAAGAGCTTCAGCACGCCGCACGGCGGCGGCGGTCCCGGCGCGGGACCGGTCTGCTGCACCGAAGAGCTGGCGCCCTATCTGCCGGCGCCGGTGGTGGACGAGTGCGACGACGGCGTCGTCCGGCTGGTTGCGCCGGAGCGCAGCATCGGCCAACTGCAGCAGTTCCACGGCAACGTCGGGGTGCTGCTGCGCGCCTACGCGTATCTGCGGGCGCTGGGACTGGATGGTCTGCGCGCCGTCTCCGGCCAGGCGGTGCTGAACGCCAACTATCTGCGAACGCTGTTGCACGATCACTACGACCTGCCCTACGACCGCCCGGTGCTACATGAAGTGGTCTTCTCCGGCTCACGCCAACGACGACAGCACGACGTACGCACCTACGACATCGCCAAGCGCCTCATCGATCATGGATTCCACCCGCCGACGGTGTACTTCCCACTGATTGTTCCCGAAGCGTTGATGATCGAGCCGACGGAGACAGAACCGCCGGAGGCGATTGAGGCGCTCGCCGATGCCTTGATTGCGATCGCGGAGGAGGCGGCCGAGGATCCGGACACGCTGCACGGCGCCCCATGGAGCGCGCCGATCGGCCGGCTCGATGAAACCACCGCCGCGCGGCGTCCCGTGTTGCGCTGGCAGGACATTGACGTCTCGGAGTCGGTCTCCCGGTTGTCTCGGTAAGGCGAGTACGCTCACTTCTGGATGAAGTGGTAGCCGATCGACCATGGCCAACCGTCCGCTTGCTCAGCTCAGAGAGCGCCGCCCCGACCTGGCCGGCGCAGCCGAGTCGACGTTGCCTCGTCTGCTGGAGCCAGTTGCCTGGGGGATCCTGACTGCCGGTCTGATCGCGCTGGTGCTGGTCAATCTGGCCCTGGGCGCGTTCGATGTTGAGTTGCCGCGGATCATCGGCGTGCTGTTCGGCAAGGTCGGGATCGATCTCGGCATCGACTACACGACCCGCGAGGAGGCCGTTGTCTGGGTGATCCGGGTGCCGCGCATGCTGATGGCTGCCGCAGTCGGGGCCGGTCTGGGTATCTCCGGAGCCGCGCTGCAGGGACTGTTTCGCAATCCGCTGGCCGATCCCGGACTGATTGGCGTCTCAAGCGGCGCGGCATTCGCGATTGCGGTGTCGGTGGTCGTCGGCATTTCTGCCTGGGGACTGTTTGCGCTGCCGCTCGCCGCGTTCATCGGCGGACTGACCCTGACGTTTCTGATCTACGGATTCGCACGACGCGGCGGCCGGGCTCAGATGGCCACGATGCTGCTGGTCGGGATCGCGGTCAACGCGCTGCTCGGCGCGGCGATCAGCTTCATCATCTCCTTCTCGGACGACGAAGAACTGCGCGACATCGTCTTCTGGCTGCTGGGCAGCCTCGCCGGTTCGCTCTGGGAGTACGTCTACTCCGCGGGACCGCTCATCCTGTTTGCGATCGCTGTGTTGGTTCGCCAGGCGGGGGCGCTGAATCTGCTGTCGCTGGGCGACTCCGAGGCTCGACACCTGGGCGTGCCGGTCCAGCGAACCCAGCTCCTGATCGTGACGGCCGCCGCGATGGCCACCGGGGCCGGTGTCGCCGTCGCCGGTGTGGTCGGATTCATCGGCCTGATTGCCCCGCACATCGTGCGCCTGGCGGTCGGGCCGGATCACCGCCGGCTGATGCCTGCCAGCGCCATGGCAGGATCGATCCTGGTGCTTGGCGCCGACCTGGCCTCGAGAACCATTGCCGCGCCGGCGGAACTGCCCCTTGGCGTGCTCACCGCCATGATCGGCACGCCGGTCTTCCTCTTCCTGATCGACCGTTCTCGTCGCAGCCTGGCGTCCGGATTCTGACGATTGCGCCTGCTGCCAATGCCAGCAAGCGCTTCGATAGGCTGTCCGACGAAACTCATTCGTCCCCGGATAGCTGAGAAACGCGGTGCAGCGTGAAGTCACGACAGATTCGCTCCAAGGTGACCAGTGACGGGCAACTCGTCCTCTCACTCGATGACGCGGAAGTCCCTCCGCCCGGCCCGGACGAGGTCATACTTCGGGTCGAGGCGTCGCCAATCAATCCGTCCGACCTGGGACTGCTGATTGGTCCGGCCGACATGAGTCGGGCGCAGGTGTCGGGCTCGCCCGAGAATCCCGTCGTCACCGCCCCGATTGCGCCTGGACTGCTGTCGTCGCAGTCCGACCGCTTCGATATGTCACTGCCGGCCGGCAACGAGGGCGCTGGCGTGGTCGTGGAGGCGGGTTCGAGCGACGCGGCCCAGGCATTGTTAGGCAAGACCGTGGCCGTGATCGCGCGTGAGATGTATGCGCAATACCGCCTGGTCAAGGTCGGCCAATGCCTCGAGCTACGCGAGGGCACGACCCCGGAGCAGGGCGCATCGTGCTTCGTCAATCCGCTCACCGTGCTGGGGATGGTCGAGACCATGCGGCTTGAGGGTCACACCGCGCTCGTACATACCGCAGCGGCGTCAAACCTTGGCCAGATGCTGCAGAAGGTCTGCAACAACGAGGGCATCGAGCTCGTCAACGTGGTCCGGCGTCCGGAACATGTCGAACTGCTTCGCGGGATCGGGGCGCGCTACGTCTGCGATACGAGCTTGGACAGCTTCGAAGACGATCTGATCGAGGCACTGACCGAGACCGGCGCGACGCTCGCGTTCGACGCGACCGGTGGCGGTCCGCTGGCGAACCAGCTGCTCCATTGCATGGAAGTTGCGGCGAAAGCCAAGGATCCGGGATTCAATCGATACGGCTCCAACGTACACAAGCAGGTCTACATCTATGGAGGCCTCGATACTTCTCCGACCGTCCTGCATCGCAGCTACGGCCTGGCCTGGGCCCTGGGCGGCTGGCTGCTGACGCCGTTCCTGGAGCGAGTCGGCCCGGAAGCAGCAGAGCGCCTCCGACAGCGAGTCGCCGACGAGGTCACAACCACGTTCAAGAGTGAGTACGCCAGGGAGATCTCATTGGTCGAAGCCCTCGACCTCGACAACATCGCCGTCTACAACAAGCGTGCGACGGGCGAGAAGTACCTGATCAATCCAAACAAGGATCTCGATTAGCCCCGACCGTAGAGCGGCATCTTCGTCGCCATCACGGTGATGAACGGCACGTTGGCGTCGAGCGGCAGATTCGACATGTAGACGATCGCATCGGCGACGTGCTCGACATCGAACGTCGGCTCGGCCATCCGCTCGCCGCTGGGTTGCGGAACCCCGCGTCCCATGCCACCGGTCATCTCGGTCAGCGCATTGCCGATGTCGATCTGGCCGCCGGCGATGTCGTGCTTGCGTCCATCGAGCGCGATCGACTTGGTCAGGCCAGTCAGCGCATGCTTGGTCGAGGTGTAAGGCGCAGAGTTGGGCCGCGGCCGATCGGCCGAAATCGAGCCGTTGTTGATGATCCGTCCGCCGCGTGGATCCTGATCCTTCATGATCCGGAACGCTTCCTGGGTGCAGAGGAACGCGCCGGTCAGATTCAGATCGACGACCCGTTGCCATTGCTCGAGCGACAGGTCCTCCAGCAGCACCGGCGGCGCGCCGCCGCCGGCGTTGTTGAACAGCATGTCCAACCGTCCATAGGTCTCTCGCACCTGAGCGAAGAGCGAGGCCACACCGTCGGCATTGCTGACATCGGCGGCGACCGCGAGGGTCCGAGCCGCATCATCGCCGGCCATCGCCTGAGTCTCTTCGAGACGTTCAATCCGTCTGCCGTTGAGCACGACCGTCCAGCCGTGGCGGAGCAGGCCCAGCGCCGACGCCCGTCCAACGCCCGACCCTGCTCCCGTGATCACGGCGATTCGTCCAGTTGCCGAGTCTGTCATCGCTCAGTCCCTTCAGATTCGTTCCCGACCTCGTTGACAATGCCGTAGGGCCACGCCCAGCTCAGTCCTGCGAGTGTTCCCGCCCGGGGTCGGTATTCGCATCCGACCCAGCCGTCGTAGCCCAGTTCGTCGATCTTCGACAGCAAGAACGGATAGTTGATTTCCTGCTGATCGTCAGGTTCGTTCCGGCCGGGAACTCCGCTGATCTGGATGTGTCCGATCAGATCGAAGTGGGCGGCGATGCTGTCCGCCAGACGGCCTTCCATGATCTGCATGTGGTAGATGTCGTACTGCATCTGCACGTTTTCGCGCCCGACCTGTTCGATGATCCGCCGCGCCTGAGCGCTGCCGGTCAGGAAGTATCCCGGGTTGTCGACCGTGTTCAGCGGCTCGAGCATCAATTGCACACCCCTCGCAGCCGCCTCGTCGGCCGCCCAGCGCACATTGTCGATGAAGGTCGTTTCGGCCTCGAGATCGTCCGTCCGACCAGCCAGGCAATGAATCCGCCCGCACTCCAGCGCCTCGGCATACGACAATGCCTTGGCCAGTCCGTCGCGAAAGACTTGCTCTTCCCCAGGAATGGCACCGACGGCGACCGGCATGTTGATCAGCGCCACCTGCAGGCCGGCGTCGGCAATACACTCCGCCAGCCGCCCGGCAGTCTCCGAGTAAGGCGCCTGGATCTCGACCGCGCGGAATCCTGATGCAGCCGCCTTCGCAAAGCGCTCCGGCAACGCAACTTCGTTGAACATCCAGGACACGCTCGCAGCGAGGTCAGGCATGGCGGCATACTAAGGGCTGCTCGAGATTCAACCCGGCGAGTCCGGACCGGCCATGGACCAAACGTACTTCTCCGCAAAAGTCGAAAAGCGCATCAGTGCCATACATGGCCGAGGCCTGTTCGCCCTCGAACCGATCGCCGGAGGTGAGATCGTCGTCGTCAAGGGCGGTCACGTCATGACCAGGACTCAACGGGACAACGTCTCTCTTGAGCTGGGACCGGCCGAGATCCAGATCACCGAGGACCTGCATATCGGCCCCATCACCGCCGAGCAGCGTGAGCGCGGCATGATGCATCTCAACCACTCGTGTGAGCCAAATCTCGGCTTGCAGGGACAGATCGTCTTCGTCGCCATGCGAGATATCGCTGAAGGCGAAGAGCTAACCATCGACTACGCCATGACCGACGACGAGCCGTACGAAATGCCCTGCGACTGCGGCGCAGACGCCTGCCGAAGCACCATCACCGGCTACGACTGGAAACAACCCTCACTGCAGCGCAAGTACGACGGCTACTTCTCCTGGTTCATCCAACGACGGCTGCCCCACACAGACAGCGGAGAATCCTGATTCTCTCGGGAGTTTGGGCGCAGAAAACGGATAGATTCGCCCTTCGACCCTGCCTAAGTTGTCCGTATCAGCACCTCAACGAATCGAGTGTGGCTCATGGACCGATGGCCTAGGAATCAATCTCCCCAGGAACTTGCGGAATGGATCAACCAGCAATGCGGTGAAGAGACGCTCATGAACCGCCTGAGAATGCGTGTCGTCGAAGCCGGACCCGAGCGCGTCGTTGTGGAACTGCCTGTGCGTCTCGGCGTCCTGACCCCTCAGCACCATGTCCACGCGGGAACCATGATCGCTCTGGCCGACTCTGCCGCAACCTGGGCCGCGATCGCTTCCTATCGTGGTGAGCTGGAGCCCGACCAAATGCCGGTCGCAGTGGCCATTTCCAGCCGGCTCGTCGCCAACGTCAGCCAGGGCATGCTGGTAGCCGAGGCGACCGTTCCCCATCCTGGCCGAACTCTGCTCGCCGCGAACACTCGTATCACCGATGGTGAGGGCAAGTTGCTCGCGATCGTCAACTCAACTCACTTCGTCCGCGTTTCGTCGCAACTGCCGTCGACGGAATCCGCGTAGCTCACCAGAACACACTGCGATGTCTACTACAGATACGTTCGAAACCGGTCCGCACCCGGACGCGCTGAGTCTGGACAGCGAGCAACTGTGGACCGCCGTGCAGGCAAGGGATGCAAACTACGATGGTCACCTGGTGTACGCAGTGCGCTCCACCGGCATCTACTGTCGGCCCAGTTGTCCCAGCCGCCGCCCGCGCCCGGACCTGGTCACGTTCTTCGCGACACCGAATGAAGCGCGTCTCGCCGGCTACCGCGCCTGCCGGCGTTGCCGACCCGATGAAGCAGGCGAGGACGCCAGGCTGATCCCGCGCGCCCGCGAATACATCGACGCGCGGATCGACGCTGACGATGCTCTGCCGTCGCTGACAGAACTGACGACTGAGCTGGCAGTCACGCCGGCCCGGTTGCGGCGCGTGTTCAGGCAGCACGCCGGCCTCACGCCCATCCAGTACGCCCGCGGACGCCGCCTCGCCCGATTCAAATCCAGGCTGCGAAATCAGGCAAGCGTCGCGGATGCGATGTATGACGCTGGCTACGGCTCAACCAGCCGAGTGTACGAAAGCGCCAACGCCCAACTCGGCATGACTCCGGCCAGCTATCGCAAGGGAGGCGCCGGAGCGGTCATCCGCTTCATGGTCTCGCAGTCTGCTCTCGGCGACGTGCTGGTCGCCGGCACGGTAACAGGCGTGTGCGCCGTCAAACTCGGCGACGATCCTGACGCGCTCATCGCCGAACTGCATGGTGAGTTCCCCGCCGCAGAGATCGAGCGCCTGGAGAGCGGTCAACGCGACCAGCAATCGCCTGGACTGCATGGCTGGCTGGGCGCGATCCTGAACTACCTCGATGGCAACCGGGAGGACGTCGACTTACCACTAGACGTTCAGGCGACCGTCTTCCAGTGGCGGGTCTGGCGGAAACTCCAGGCCATCCCAGCGGGTCAGACAACGACCTACGGACAGATGGCAGAGCAACTGGAGCAACCTGCAGCCAGCCGCGCTGTAGGACAGGCGTGCGCCTCCAATCCGGTCGCGCTGATCATCCCCTGTCACCGCGCTCTGCGGAAGGACGGCAGTCTGGGCGGGTACCGCTGGGGAACCGAGCGCAAAGCGCACCTGTTGGAACAGGAACGCCGACAGCAGGAACCCTGACGGCCGCACCTACGGTCGCCAGGTCGGACCCGAGCCCGGACCAAGCTGCGTCTTAATCACACCCTGCGCCAGCTCGACGAAATCGCAGAGCCGCGCCCGCGTCTCGCGCGGATCGATCAGGTCCAGCCCGCTCGCCTCGGCCGTACGGAACGGCGAGGAGATCCGCTGGAAGGTCTCTTCCAGCTCCAGCCGCTTCGCCTCGGGATCGTCGGCTTCCGCGATCACCCGCCGGAAGGCGGCCGAGGTGCCGCCCTCGATATGCATCGATCCCCAGTGCCCCGAGACCCAGGCGAACCGACGATACAGATGCGGCCCGGGACGGTACTGCAGACTTCCGGCCAGACCGAACGACTGTCGGCAGATGAACGAAATCCAGGGCATCTTGCTGTGAATGATCGCGTGCACCAGACGCGACCCGGCCCGTTCGATCCCCTGTTCCTCCGACATCGGCCCGACCAGGAAGCCCGGATCGTCCATCAGCACGACCATCGGAATGTGGAACGTGTCGCAGAGCTGGACCAGCCGCGTCGATTTCTCCGCCGCGGCCACGTCCATCGAACCGCCCCGGTGATACGGGTTGTTGGTCATCACCCCGACCGGATACCCATGCGCCCGGCCCAGTCCCACGATCCGCGACGTGCCGTAGTCCGGAGCGATCTCAAAGAACGAACCCTCGTCGAGCACCCCCTCGAGGATCACTCGCACGTCGTACGGCCGACGCTTGTTGCGCGGAATCAGCGAGAGCAGTCGCTCGTCGCGCCGGTTCGGATCGTCCGACGTATCCCCCCGCGGCGGCATCTCCCAGACGTTGTCGGGCATGAAACTGAGGAACTGCTTGACCTGTTCGATCGCCGCCGGCTCGTCCTCGGCGACGTTGTCGACCACGCCGCTGATCCGCGTGTGGATCGCGTGCCCGCCCAGATCTTCCTTGTCGATCTCCAGCCCCAGCGCCGCCTTGACTACCGGCGGACCGCCGGGAAAGACCTGTCCGGTGCCCTTCGCGATCACGCTGAAGTGGCTCAGCGGAGGAATCGGCGCCAGCCCGCCCGCCGCCGGCCCCAGCACCGCCGAGACCACCGGAGACACGCTCAGAATCTTGCAATAGTCCTCGAACTGGCCGCCGTCCGGGATGTACGTGCGTCCCAGGTCCGAGAACTCGGTCACGCTGCCGCCGGCACCGTCGATCAGATTGACCAGCGGCAACTGCAACTCGGCCGGACCGGGATGACCGTGCCCGATGTCGACCCCGCCGTCGTCCGTCCGCGCCGACCCGCCGCGCACGGTGAAATCCTGACCCCGCACAACCACCCGCCGACCGTTCACCTTCGCCAGACCGCGCACGCTGCTGACCGGCGTGAACGAGACCAGCTCGCCCCGCTCGTCGTACGTCCCCCGACCCTGCAGCTTGCCCAGCTTGTCGAAACTGCCCGGATCGGCCAGCAGCGCAATCCGCTCGCGCACCGTCAGCTTGCCCTGCGAGTGCTGCCGACCGACCCCGTAGTCCCCGCCCATCTGCTCCTTCAGCGCATGCCGACGCGCCAGTTCATCAATTTCCTGCTGCCAGCTCATAAGAATCTCCCTCAGTAACCAATCCCCCGACAGACTACGCGCGATTGCCCTCAATACACCCACGCAGTCACTTCCGGTCCCCTCTCCCGGCGGGAGAGGGTTAGGGTGAGGGCCCCTCGACGGTCGAACCCTCACCCCTGCCTTCTCCCAGAGGGAGAGGGAGTCCGCCCGACCCCTCTCCCCCGACTGCTACCTTGCCGCCAAAACGCGACAAGACAGCCGAAAGCAGGCCCACGATGCGAATCTCAGTCCTCGGCGGCAGCGGATTCATCGGACCCCGCGTCATGCGACGCCTGGTCGAGCACGGACACGAAGTCCACTGCATGGACATCAACCCCAACGCGTCCGTCCTCGACCCGCTGCGCGACAAAGTCGAGATCATCCACGGCGACATCACCGTCATGGGCGACGTCGTCGAGGCGCTCGTCGCCGCCAAACCCGACCGCGTCATCAACCTCGCCTACATTCTCGGCGCCTCCGAGGCCGACCCCCATCCGCAGGTCAAGATCAACATCCTCGGCATGGACAACTGCTTCGAGGCCGCCCGCCTGCTCGACATCCGCCGCGTCGTCTACGCCAGCTCGCTCGCCGTCTACGGACCCCAGCGGCTGCACGGCGACAAGATGGTCACCGAGGACGACCTCTGCCTCGGCCGCGGCATCTACTCGGTCTCCAAGCGATTCAACGAGCACCAGGCCGACTGGT
>VXTH01000173.1:0-2898 GCA_009837565.1 Chloroflexota bacterium
TGGCTGGGGACGTGTTGAGGTGACGTTGGCTGCTCCGGGAACCTTCGGCGGCCGTCGTCCGCGGGTTATCAAGATCGGTTTTGCTGAGGACGATGGGTTTCATCGGCTGCAGCGACTGCGCAGCCATCTGGATGGGGCGCTGGCCGAGATCGGTGTTGAAACTGAACCAGGTACCTTTCGGCCTCACCTGACACAGGGTCGGGTGCGCCGTCAGGCGACACGAGAGGAACTGGCGGCGATTCGCGCAGCGGTTGCAGCGGCGCCGCCGCTGCACGGCACAACGTCGATCGAACGCGTGGCCCTCGTCGAGTCGACACTGTTGAGCGATGGTCCTCGCTATCGCCGGGTGGCGTTCGCCGAGTTGTAACATTCGGGTGTACCATTGCCCGCCCCGGCGGAGCAATTTCGAGGGAGTTGTGCGATGCAGAGCAGCCTCATCTCGAAGATCGAGAAGGCGCGAATCTACGCGGAAGAGCTGGAACGCTTCCAGGTGCTGTCGTTACGTTGCGATGTACGCGGCGACTCGACGACGCACACGGCCGAGCTTGGCCCGGACGGCTGGGACTGCGACTGTTACTTCTTCCAGGACGCGAAGACCTGCTCGCATACGATGGCGCTCGAACGAGTGCTCGACCAGATGTTGCCGGAGCGCTACCGGCCGGCGGTTCCCAGCGCACAGTAGTCGACCCGCGCACGTCATGGCCAAGCCGAGCGCGGCTCCGGTGGTTGGTTGTTAGACACCGTCGACTCGTCGAAAGACGAGGCAGGCGTTCTGGCCACCGAAGCCGAACGAGTTCTTGAGCACTGCGTTGACCTGGGCCTCACGGGCTTCGTTGGGGACGTAGTCGAGGTCGCACTCGGGATCCGGCGTCGTGTAGTTGATCGTCGGATGGATGTTGCCTTCGGTGATGGCGTTGATCGCCGCAATCGACTCGAGGCCGCCTGCTCCGCCGAATATGTGACCAATCATTGACTTGGTCGACGAGATTGGGACGTTGCGGGCCGCCTCGCCCAAGGCGACCTTGATGGCGCGAGTCTCAGAAGCGTCGTTGAGCGGCGTCGACGTGCCATGGGCGTTGACGTAGTCGATCTCCTCCGGCTGGATGTCGGCGTCTTCCATGGCCCAGTTGATCGCCCGGATTGGTCCTGCCCCGTCGGCGTCGGGCATGACCAGGTGGTGGGCGTCGGCTGAAGAGCCGAAGCCGGCCAATTCAACCTGATAGTCGACGCCTCGGCGCCGGGCCGATGCTTCCGACTCGAGCACAATGATGCCGGCGCCCTCGCCGGGCACGAATCCGTCGCGGTCGGCATCGAACGGCCGCGACGCGGCGGTCGGATTCTCATTCCTGGTGGAGAGCGCGCGCATGACCGCGAACCCGCCGAGTCCGAGCTGGCAGAAACCAGCCTCAGTGCCGCCGGAAATGACGATGTCGGCCTGGCCGTTGCGGATCACGTTGGCGGCGTCGCCGAGCGCCTGGGTGCCGGCGGCGCAGGCGGTCACAACTGTCGTGTTGTAGCCCAATAGTCCGAATTGCATGGCGATGTTGGCGGCGGCCATATTGGGCAGCACCTTGGGCAGGAAGAGCGGATCGAGCCGCATCCCACCGCGCTCGAACAGCGTGCTGGCGGTGGCCTGAATCTCGGGATAACCGCCTGCGCCGTTGCCGAGGACTACGCCGATGCGGCTGCGGTCGAGCGCGTCCAGGTCGAGTTGCGCGTCCTCGATTGCCTCGCGCGCGGCGGCGACGGCAAATTGCGTGAAGCGGGCCATCCGCCGGGCCGATTTGCGGTCGATAAAGTCTCGCGCGTCGAAATCGCGGATCTCTCCACCGATCGTGCAACTGAAGCCCGAGATATCGAAGTTTTCGATCGGCTTGATCGCGCTCTCGCCCGCGAGCAGCTGTTCCCACATGACATCGACGCCCGGTCCATAGGGAGAGACTGCCCCCATTCCGGTGACGACGACTCGGGGCCGATCGGCGTGATCGGTGGCGAACTCAGACGCAGTCATACGGTCGGATCCTCAGCTCGACGGGCCATCTGCGCCTGGGTTGGCGCACTCAGGAATCGTCGCGTGTCGGCGGCGAGGGAGAGTGAGCCCAGGACGAGGATCAGGTCGCCGCTGTGAGCGCGTTGGCCGGCGGCGCTCAAGGCATCCTGCGGGTCGAGGTGAACCTGGAGTTCGCCGCTCCAGGCTGAATCGGCGAACGCATCGGCGACCTGCTGCGGCGGGCGGGCGCGAGGATGATCGGAAGTGGTCGCATATACGTGCCCGGTTCGCGTCTGGATGATGTTGGCCATGTCCTGTAAGGCCTTGTCGCCGAGCGCTCCGAAGATCACGTGCAGTTCCTCATGTGGGAAGTAATCGCGGCAGGCATCCAACGCCCGCTGTACCGATTCAGCATTGTGCGCGCCGTCGATTACGACCGTTGGCGGCCCGCCGGGCTCGCTGGAGCCAAAAGAGTCGGGCAGGTCGAAGGACTCCAGCCGTCCCGGCCAGCGCACGGTGGCGAATCCCCTGTGCAGCGCATCCGACGGAACAGCGACCGTTCCAGCGGCGACCAGCGCGTCGATTGTGGCGAGCGCGGTTAGCGCGTTGTCGATCTGGTGGCGTCCGAGCAGCGGCAGCAAGTGAAGTGAGCGCGGTTGCTCGCCGGGGCGGGGATTGCGTCGCTCGACCCGGAACCACTGACCCCACGGCTCGACGCCAGCGGGCTCGGCGCTGTAGTCAGCCCCGACATCAACCAGGGGTACGGGGACATCGTCTGCGGCGTTACGCACAACGTCGGCGGCCTCGTCGTAGCGCTGCGGGGCCAGCACGACGCTGCGGCCGTCGACACTGATGATGCCGGCCTTCTCCGAGGCGATTTGCGTGATCTTGTCGCCCAGGATGTCGGT
>VXTH01000013.1:0-2886 GCA_009837565.1 Chloroflexota bacterium
CCGGACGTAG
Source organism: Chloroflexota bacterium (assembly GCA_009837565.1). Classification (GTDB taxonomy): domain Bacteria; phylum Chloroflexota; class Dehalococcoidia; order Bin125; family Bin125; genus Bin125. The sequence continues at coordinate 11 of VXTH01000013.1, forward strand.
GAGCGAACCTCTGACTCCAGCTCCTCGAACGTCTCAAGTCCGCTCATCGCCGGGACACCGGAGACCATCCACCACCCTCACAATCAGGCACCCCGCCAGAGGCCACTACCTCCACTATGCCCGATTTCGACGTCGAAGTCTCGTCTGAGTTGGTCATTGATTCCTAGCTGTGACTGTTACGCGAGTGATGCGCGTGATGATCCAGTCCGTGCTCGGCGTCGTGTTCGCAGTGATCGGGTGGCGGCACGTCGAGGCCGGGATTACGGTCGAAGAAGCCCCACGGCTTCAGGCTGAATCCGGCGCGCTGGACCGGCATGACCGGCCAGTCTTCCGGACGTACGAGATGGTTCATTCCCACGGTGTAACAGAGCACGACATCCGCCTGTTCCAGGCGGCGATTGGCATCAATCCAGTCCGGAATGCCCAGTCCGGGCTCGCTCTGGGCCGGATAGTCGCCAGCCGGGTAGCGCTGTGCCGGATCGTACGAGGTGACCCAGAGCTGTTTGCGCGCGAACGCGGCGCGCTGCGCGATCATCGAGCGCTCGTCGGCCATCAATGAGACCGACGCGCCAGGGGTCAGAACATAGGCCGGCGATTCGCCGATGGGGTTCCTGACCGAGTCATTCGCGATCCGCCAATGTCGAGCCGCGGACGATTCGACCTCGCGCCCGCTCTGTGACTCTTCGGTAATCGGTGTTGCGGCTGCAGTGAAGGTGTTGTGATACGGATTCTCAGGACCGAGAGGAAGCGGGATCGTGTCGACCTCGTAGACGGTGTTCTCGCTGCCGTCGACCTCCATGTCCAGCCGGAAGCTGAGGAAGTGCTGGTGATGCACTCCGGCCAACCTGGAGCCGATCAGGTGGCGCGTGATCTGCGGGTCGTCATCCTCGACCGCCATCGTCTGCACGATCCCCGTCGCCTTGACCTCGTGCTCCCACGAGCCGTCCTGGTAGAAGTACCAGTAGAAGCCGTAGTCGTAGTTGTCGACTGTTGCGATCGTTGAGATCACCAGACGCCGAGATCGCCGCAGCCAGGCCTGGGTGCCGCGCTGGTCGGGATGCCGGTAGGTGTGCTTCCAGAGCAACCCGTCATCCTCCTCGTGGATGCAGATCGCGTTCTCGATCGTCCGGGCCCCACCGCGTTCATCCGTGACGACGCCGTCGAGGTAGACGATCTCGCCGAGGCAATCGCAGCCAAGCTCGAGTGAGTTGACCAGCCGTCCGATCCCGCACTCGCCCGAGTCGAACGCATTCTTGAAGTAGTGCCCGACCGATGCGTCGCCATACGGCACGACCATTTCCGCCAGCGACGCCCGGTAACAGATCGGCCGCAGACGCCCGCCGTCCTCATAGCCAATCTTGTGCAGCACCAGTCCTTCACGCGGATGCAGCGAGACCCGCATCTGCCACTTCTGCCACTTGAGGAGATGACCGTCGAGCTTGAACGACGCTCCCTGGGGTTGAACGATTTCGAGCGCCGTCAGATCCTCGCGGTGCGGTCCGCCGTGATCATGGTCGAAGCGCAGGGATGATGAGGCCGGCGGCGGCGAAGGTTCGTTCACCACTTCCAGCACACGATCCTTGGCGAGGTCGACGATCGCGATCAGTCCCTCGACCGGCCGTCCGTAGGCGTTGTCATCCGGCTCGTCGCGCAGGTAGACGATGCCCTTGAGGATTCGGTGTTCAGTCTCCCACGTCGAACCAAAGTTGCCCGTGGGCCAGAGATGGATGAACGATAAGTCGATCTGTTCTTCGTTGAATCCGCGGCCGCGCATTGCCGAACGCCAATCGGCGTCGGCTCGAATGGTCGCGTCTGCACGTTCGTATTCCTCGAACAAGGCCGGAGGTTGTACATCGGGACGCGCGGTCACGGAATTGACCATTCCCGCGTCGAGGTCGGCAACGACCTCTGTCGTCAGACCCGAATCGATGTCGATGCAGACCGCCTCTGCGCAGCGCGACGCATTTTCGGCGCCCTGGGGCGGCTCCAGCGCCGCGACGAGAAGAAAGCGCAACGACTCCGGCGAGCGGAGGTACTCGCTGATGATCCTCGACGCGCGGACGATCTCATCGGCCGACAGCGGGTCGAGCGGATGAATCCGCGTTCTTGCCTCGGTGACCACCGACGCCCCTAGCTGTGACCGTTGTGGCCGACGTGGTTGCTGTGGTCGTGTGAGTCGTGATCCATGTCGTGCGCGCAGTGGTCGGGCGCGGGCAGGTCGAGCGCCGGGTTGTGCTCGAAGAAGCCGGCCGGTCGCAGCTTGAATCCGCTGCGATGCACCGGCGCCACGGGCCAGTCTTCGGGCACGACGATGTGGTTCATCCCGACCGTGTACCAGAGCACCACGTCCTCATCGGCGATCTCGCGATCGGCCGCAGTCCAGGCGGGAATGCCCTCGCCGGGCAGACTCTGGTTCGGGTAATCGCCGGCGGGATAGAACTCGGAATCGTCGTAGGGCGTCACCCAGAGTTGCTTCTGGGTGAAGCCGGCGCGACCGCGCACGGCGGCGTCGGGGCCGGCCATCATCGCGACCGTCTCGCCCGGCACCAGGAGATAGGCGGGAGCGTGACCGACGTGGTTCACCTTGTTGGTGTTGGCGATCCGCCAGTGTCGCGCCGAGGCCGCGTTGACCACGCCCTCGCCGTCGGTCTCGCTGAGCAGCGGCTTGGCGACCGCGGTGAAGGCGTTGTTGTGGGGATTCTCGGGACCCGCCGGCAATGGCTGGGTGTCGACCTGGTAGACCGTGTTGGTCCCGCCGTCGACCTCCATGTCCATGCGGAAGCAGAGGAAGTGCTGGTGGATCGGGGCCGCCAGGCCGGGCGCGATCATGTGACGCGTGATCTGCGGGTCGTCGGGATCGGCGGCGATCGTCTGCA
>VXTH01000305.1:0-2884 GCA_009837565.1 Chloroflexota bacterium
TCACCGCGATGAACGGCGCGACGATCGAGGTGATCAACACCGACGCCGAAGGCCGCCTCGTCTTGGCCGACGCGCTCTCCTATGCCAATCACCTCGGGCTCTCCCCGCTGATCGATGTCGCCACGCTGACTGGTGCGGCTGCGGTGGCGTTGGGCGATGTCGCGACGGCCGTGATGGCCAACGACGACGAGCTCGCGGCCGAGGTAATCGAAGCCGGCAAGCACGCCGGTGAGAAGTTCTGGCAACTGCCGATGTTCCCCGAGTACGACGATCAGATCCGCAGCCAGGTGGCCGATGTCAAGAACACCGGAGGCCGCCTGGCGGGTGCGATCACGGCCGCCAAGTTCCTCGCCCGCTTTGCCGGTGACACGCCCTGGGCGCACCTCGATATGGCCGGCACCGACGACGCGTCGAAGACCCGCGGCACGCAGGTCAAGGGCGCATCGGGCGTGCCTGTCCGCTCCCTGGTGCGCTTCGCCGCCGCCCGGGCTGAGGCGTCCGCCTAAACTTGAGAGAGTTCAGCAATGGGGAAAAGGACGCGTCATGGCCGAGTTCGAACGCCTGACTGACCTACCGGAAGAGGAAGAACGGGCCCTGCGCGACCAGTACCGCGCCGAAATGACCGAGCTCGCCGACAAGTTCTGCGAGGAGCGCGGCTACATCCTGATGAACGCCGACCAGACGATCGAAGACTTCGTCAACATGCGGATGCGCTTCGGCAAGTTCTATTGCCCCTGCCAGCCGGCCAACAACGACGACACGATCTGCGTCTGCGAACCGGTCCTCAACGGCCTGGTCGATTTCGAGGGCACCTGCTTCTGCAACTTCTTCACCCTGCCCGAGGGCAAGACGGCGATCAAGGACGAGGTCGCACTGGATCTGTAGGCGGCTCCTCCCTGTAGCGAGCATCTACCTCGGTCAGGCCCGCGCCCCAATGGGCCACCCAATTCCGTCATTCCCGCGCAGGCGGGAATCCATTCAGGACCAAGTCCACTAGCGCCTCGACCGGCCATGCCCACCTTGGGCGTCCCGCTCCAGACTTATGCCAGGTCTTCGTACAGGTCGCGCCACGTCGGATTCGCCTCATGCACTAGTCGGAGCTTCCATGCTCGATTCCACTTCTTCAGCTGCTTTTCCCTGAGAATCGCCGATTCCATGTCTTCGTGATACTCGTGCCAGACGAGCTGGTCGAGTCCGTAACGGCTCGCGAAGCCAGGGATACTCCGTTGTTTGTGAGTCCAGATGCGGCCGGGCAGGTCGGAGGTAACGCCGATATACAAGGTGCCCTTTGGCTGGTCCGTGATGATGTACACGGAGGGTGTCCGGTCAGCCATTTCGCGCGACCTCGCGAGATGTCAGTCTCATGCCGCTGTTACCCGGCGTCCCGGATGGATTCCCGCCTGCGCGGGAATGACGGACTGGGATGCAGGAATGTCGGGGGCGCGGGGCGCAAGTGACGCAGGCAAGAGACTGAACGACGGACAAGCGCCGTACCTTAGTTGTGGTGCTGGAAGATCGGCAACGGCGCGAGGAGGGCGTAGATCTCGACCGAGAGCTCGTAGACCTGGTCGGCCCAGTGGTCCCAGTCCCGGCGGGCGACCTGCGCCTCTTCGGAGGAGAGCGCGCCCTGGACGACGGACTCGTCCTCGAACGTGTAGCCCATCAAATGGGCCCCAGCGATCGGGTCGGAACCGCGCACCCGAAATGCCGAGACGATGCCCGGGATCTCCAGTACGTGCGGCAAGTGCGTCTGGCGATGCCAGTCCTCGAACTCCTGCAGCACCGTCGGATCGAGACGCGCCCGCACGATCATGATCGGATGGGTCATCAGCACGGCCATGATGCCCAGTGTCGCATACGCGACCGATCTGGCGTCTGATGCACGGAACAGTCTGGTAACGTCTAGGCAACGAGACGACCACGCAGCGAAGCGGTGGGGAGCCGGCGGCTTGGAGAGTCGCCGGCAGACTCGAAGAGACCTGGTACTCACCGGGAACAGGGCAGCCCCCTCGCGCAGACTCGCCTGATGGCCCACGTGGACAGGTGCATACATGCTGAGTAAGGATGAGAAGGCCGCCATTGCGGCGCAGTTCGGTCAACACGACTCCGACACCGGATCGCCAGAGGTTCAGATCGCCCAGCTGACCCAGCGAATCTCACGGTTGACCGATCACCTGCGCGAACATCGGCACGACTATCACACTCGCCGTGCGCTGACGAAGCTCGTTGGACAGCGGCGGCGGCAGCTTCGCTACCTCAACCGTGAGGATGTCAACCGATACACCGCGCTGATCAACGAACTGGGTCTGCGCCGCTAACGCGAGGCGAACAGATCCGAGCCAGCGATGTGGACCGTCTCGGACGAAGTTCAGCGACGCGCCCGACGCGCGCCCGAAACGGGCCGGCCGTTGCAGATCAATGAAGGGCTGTCGTCGAGGAAACGGCGGCAGGCTCGATAGGCAGAAGGAAGCACAGGAACGCTACACCCCATGGAAATCACCACTCGCACCGTCCAGCAGGAAATCGCCGGACGGACCCTCACGATCGAGACCGGCAAGCTCGCGCATCAGGCCGGCGGCGCGGTCACGATTCGCTACGGCGACACGATGATGCTCGGCACCGCCACGGCCTCCAAGCCGCGCCCCGGGATCGACTTCTTCCCGCTCTCGGTTGAGTTCGAAGAGCGGCTCTACGCCGCCGGTCGGATTCCCGGATCGTTCTTCCGCCGCGAAGGACGACCAACCACGACCGCGGTGCTCTCGGCGCGGCTGACCGACCGGCCCATCCGTCCGCTCTTCCCCAAGGGCTACAACGACGACACGCAGCTGATTCTCACGATCTTTTCGGTCGACATGGAGAACCCGCCCGACACGCTGGGCACGAT
>VXTH01000176.1:0-2880 GCA_009837565.1 Chloroflexota bacterium
CCGCCGGCCCGTCGTGTATCGCGCCGGGCCGGGCGAATAATATCTGCAAAAACCCGCCCCCGGCCGGCGGCGCCGGGGGGATCGCCTGGTAGGACCGCATGCCCCTGTCGTCGATTGTGATCAGTTCGCCGGGCCGGACGTCGCGCAGCAGGGTCGCGCCCAGTTGGTCGAGCGCACAGGTTTCTGAAGCAACCACATAGCGGCCGCCGACCTGCCCGATGCACAGGGGTCGCACGCCATACGGGTCGCGAGCGGCCATCAGTCGGTCGGGGGTAAGCAGAACGAGGGAATAGGCGACCTCGATGTGGCGCATCAGGGCGCTGAACCGGGCTTCCCAGAGCGCATCCATGTCGGCTTCGTCTTCGCCGAAGAGGAGCAGGTACTTGGCCAGGACCTCGGTGTCGGTCGAGGTCTCGAAGGTGGCGCCGGACTCGGTCAGTTCGACCCGGACCTGTGCGGCGTTGACGACGTTGCCATTGTGCGCAATCGCCATCTGTTCACCGGTCAATGGATCATCGAGCAGGATCGGCTGCGCGTTGCGGAACCGGCTGGCGCCGGTCGTCGAGTATCGTGTGTGCCCGATGGCAGCGATGCCCTCGAGCTCCGCGGCGGTCTGCTCGTCAAACACCTGGGCGACCAGACCCATGCCAGTTTTGACAGTCAGACCGCGGCCATCGGTCGTGCAGATGCCGGCGCTCTCCTGGCCGCGATGCTGCAGCGTATGGATGCCGTAGAAGGTTTCGACGGCGACATCGACTTCCGGCGCCCAGATCCCGAAGACGCCACATGCTTCGCGCGGGCGGTCGTCGATTTCGCGTAGGGGGCTAGAGGGTGGCGACTCTGGTTCGGCAATCGGCTGATGCACGCGGTCCTCGCGTTAGTCGATTCCGTGTTGTACCTGCACGTTAACGCACACGATCCGTGGGTACCAGACGTCGGTGCTCAACCATCAGACATCTGTCCTCTATCGCACGCATTCCGGCAGCGCGTGCGCGCCTGAGGCCATCCGGATTGACGATGCCGAGTTGCAGCCAGACGGTCCGCACGCCTGCCTGTTTAGCTGCAATCGCGTCGGCAATCGGCTGGTCGGTATCGACAGACCGGCGAAAGACGTTGACGGTGTCAATTTCCAGGTGGGGCAGGGCCTTCTGAGCGTCCTCCAGCGTCGCATAGACATGCTCGCCGAGGATCTCCGTGCCCGCGGCGGCCGGGTTGACGGGAATGATCCGGTAGCCGTGCCGCTGCATGTAGGCGGTGACCCGATGGGAGTCACGCTCCGGTTTTGGCGAGAGTCCGATTACGGCAATGGTCCGCATGTCGGCCAGCGACGCATCGACGTCGGCACCGATCTGTTCCTGCCAGCTTCGGTCGTGGCGGTCGGGCTCGGACATTGTTGGCTCCTACCAGATGGGTCCGCGAATCGGGGCTTCGGTCAGCGCGGAGAACGCTTCTGCGACTTCGAAGATCTGCTGCAGTCCCTCTTCTTCATGTTGGCGCGGGGTCGACACGGAGCCGATGATGTGGCGGGTCCCGCTCTTCTTGACCAACACCAGCTGCCACTGCGCGAACTCCTCGGCGGGCAGGGCTCCACCGGCCCTCGCGATTTCGCGGCCTTCATCCTCGACCAACAGCTCGCGGATCTTCCAGAACGGAATCAGTTCGTTCGTGCCGATGCCCAATCCGAGAAACCGCTGCTTCATGGAGACGTTTTGTCCACCGCGGTCGGCGACGATGTTGGCGCCCATCAGCGCGTAGACCAACGAGAGTCCGGAGAGAGGCAACAGGACGACGGCGAAGAGGAGCAGGATGCCCATCAACCAGAAGGGAAAGGAATCGACCGACGTGGCCAACAGGGCCAACAGTCCAGCGGTCAGGGCGACCCCGAACAGCGGCACGACCACGGCCGACTTCGGCGGACGGACTTCGATTCGATCCGGTTTGATTGTGACCACACGCCGGTGGAGGAACAACGTGCGCGCGGCCAGAGGCTCGTCGACGGCGTCCGGACGTTCAAGCTGACGTTCCTCGGTCACATCGAGGATGTCATCTAGCTCGCCCAACTGCGGGGATTCGGTCGATTCGGTGGTCACACCGCCAGACTACCAACGGCGATATGCTCGGCGCATGGCTCCCATGGACCGCACCCGGCTGACCGGGCTGATCCTGATGATCGCGGCCGCCTTCCAGGCGCTCTGGTTCCTGTTGGGCGTGCAGAGGCGGAGTTACGCGGCGGTTGCCATTCCGGCGGCCGCGATCACGCTGACCGCCGCCGTGCTGCTCTTCTGGATCGGCTGGACAACATTTGAGCTTGAGGACGATCTCGAAGGGCTCAACTTCGTGCCGGAACCGCTCGACGACATCTAGGCACGTCGTCAGTCCGCCCAGTCCGGCCCCTCGACTCGCCTCAGATCGCTCTGGTTGACGGTCGTCAGCAGCTCTCCGACGAGTGAACCATCAGGCAACGTCAGACCGGCGGCAAGGTCGGCGAGCGGCCGGAGCACGAAGCCGCGCTGGGTCATGTAGGGATGCGGCACCTGGAGCCTGGGTTCGTCGATGACTTCCGCGCCATAGAGCAGGATGTCGATGTCGATCAGGCGCGGGCCCCAACGCTGTTCGCGCACCCGTCCCAGTTCGTTCTCGATCGACTGGACCGCGTCCAGCAGATCCAGCGGGTTCAAGCTGGTTCGGCCGCGCACGACCGCGTTGAGGAACGCAGGTTGATCGGTGACGCCCCAGGCCGCGGATTCGTAGAGCGATGAGACCCTCACATCGTCGACCACCTGGCGTATCTCGGCCACTGCGGATCGCATCAGCTCGCGACGGTCCCCTAGGTTTCCGCCCAGGCCGAGGAAGACGTTGGTCATTGGCGCACGATGTCGT
>VXTH01000230.1:0-2872 GCA_009837565.1 Chloroflexota bacterium
AGGTAGTCAACGCCGGCATCTGCGGCTCCGACCTGCACTGGTACCGCGGCGACTTTGAGCCGATTGCCATGCGTACGCCAGGGCACGAAATCGGCGGAATCGTCGCCGCTGTGGGACCTGGGGTTGACCATGTCCAGGAGGGCGATGTCGTCGGAGTCGAACCACTCCTGCGTTGCGGCAACTGCGGATACTGCGCTTCGGGTCACTACAACCAGTGCCAGGTCGCAGGCGGACTGATCGGCATCGCCGTTGACGGCGGTATGGCCCAGGACGTCTTCGCGCCCGCCCCTGCCGTGTTCAAGGCTCCACCGAACGTCGACGGTGAGGTCGCCGCGATTGCCGAACCGCTGGCCTGCGGCGTCCACGGTTACAACATGGCGACCCTCAGCCAGGGAGAAACCGTCCTCGTGATCGGCGCAGGGACGATCGGCCTGACCGCACAGCTCGCTGCTCAGGCGGCCGGCGCCAATGTGATAGTCCTCGCGCGTCACCCGCATCAGCAGGAGGCTGCCCGACACCTCGGAGCGGCCGAAGTCATTGGCGAGGACGAAGTCGGCAAACAGCGACTGAAGGAACTGACCGACGATGACGCCATCGACGTCGTCGCCGAGTGCGTGGGCGGGCACGCGGACACCATCCGTCAGTCCGTCGATGTCGTCCGCCGATTGGGGCGAGTGATCGTCCTTGGCGTATTCGCGATCGACAACGCGGGCTTCAACCCGCTGACCCTGCTGGGCAAAGAGATCACCATGGTCGGCGCCGTCACATACGGCGCGATCGGCGGCCGCGCGCCCGACTATCAGCAGGCGCTCGAGGTTCTCTCCGGCTGCACGGAGGAAGCCCGATCGTTGATCACCCACAGGTACGGCCTCGACGGCATCAACGAGGCCTTCGACACAGCCCTCGATAAGTCATCAAAGTCAATCAAGGTCCACATCACGCCGAACGCGTAGCGAAGCGGTTCTCGTCATACCCGCGCTTGCCGTGGGTATCTCGATCCGACCAGGACGGACGTCCGCACTCAATGCGACGAGATTGCCGCGGCGAGCGCGGCAATGACGACGGTGATCAGAAGATCGCCAACGGATTAGCCGGACTACCGGTGCCCCCGATGATCCGCAGCGGGCTGAGCACGAACTGGAACTCGTGACGCCCGTAGCGATTCGCCGCCTCGGCGACGTCCTCTAGCTGCATGTTGTCCATCAGCCAGAGACCCATGTGCACAATTCCGACTGCGTGAATGGGGATACGCAGCGTGTCGTAGCCCGACGGATTGACGTCGGTGGCGGTGTCGGCGCCGATCACGGCCGCGCCCCGCTCGTGCAGCCAGGGCAAACAGGCGACGTGCCAGCCGGGAAAGCCGGTCTCCAGCAACGGCTCTCGACCAACCTCGCGCTTCCGCTTGCCGTAGCCGGTGCGCAGCAACACGGCGTCGCCGGCCTGAACGTGGGTCCCCTGGCGTGTTTCCGCCGCCTCGAGATCCTCGGGGAACACGCCTTCGCCCGGCTCCATCCAGTCGACGCCCCTGGCTGCGGCAACATCGAGCAGCACGCCGCGGGTGACGATCCCGTCGCGCAGCTCGGTGATTGGCAAGTCGGTTGCACCGCCGCCTGAATTGACCAGATGCGCCGGTTTGCCGTTATACATCTTCCCGTCCCAGAAGATGTGGCACAGCCCGTCCAGATGCGTGATCGAATATCCGTGATACACCAGTCCGAAGAACTCGAGCGCGCCGCCCATCCTTGAGACTCCCGACTCGGCGACCGCCGCTGCCGACTCACCCGTAGCGACCATGAAGCGCTGCGGCGTACCCATCGCGTGGTCGGGCTGATGCGTGTTCTCGATGTCCCAGGCGCAAGACACCGACACGCCCTCGCTCACCAGCGCGGCAGCCGCTCTGCGCACCTCAGGCGTGACATAGTTGAGCGTGCCCAGCTGATCGTCGTCGCCCCAGCGTCCCCAGTTGGAGAGTGAGTCCATCATCGCGATCACTTCAGCCTCAGTCGGGATGTTCGGCATTGGGAATGTCCTCTCTAGGTCATCGAGCCGGGTCAGATTGACGCCGACAGGCTACCGACTCAACGACGTGCTAGCGTTGCCTGCGGAACCGCGACCAATCAGTCAGAACAAGGACTGCGAACATGACCGAGGCACCAATCGGCGGATGGAACGAACCACGATTCGACGCAGTCCGGGAGGCGTTTGCGGCCAACTTCGCCGAGCACGGCGAGGTCGGTGGGGCCGTCTCCGTCTACCTCAACGGCGAACCGGTCGTCGACCTCTGGGGCGGGTGGTACGACACCGATCGAAAGCGTGAGTGGGACCGCAACACGCTGGTCAATGTCTTCTCGACGACGAAGGGTCTGGCCGCGTTCTGCGCCCACCGACTGGCCGAGGAAGGCCGGCTCGACTTTGATGCCCCAGTCTCGGAGTACTGGCCCGAGTTCGCGCAAGCCGGCAAGGGCGACATGCCGGTCCGCTGGCTGTTGTCGCACCGGGCTGGCATGGCCGCCGTCCGTCGTCCACTGGTCATGGAAGACCTCTACAACTGGGACACGATGTGCGAAGCCCTGGCCGAGCAGGAGCCCTGGTGGACGCCGGGCGAACAGCACGGCTACCACGCGCTGACCTACGGCTGGCTCGTGGGAGAAGTCGTGCGCCGGATCGACGGACGCTCAATCGGTCTGTACTGGTGGGACGAGTTCGCGGCGCCGCTCGGCCTCGACGCGCATATCGGCACGGGACCGGAGTTCGACGGCCGGATATCCACGCTGATCAACGCGCCGGCGGATCCCAACGCGCCCAACCTGGTCGAGTTGCTGGGCGAGGACAGCGTCGGCGCGGCAGCATTCTCGAATCCGCCGATCGGAGG
>VXTH01000124.1:0-2255 GCA_009837565.1 Chloroflexota bacterium
ATCGGCTGAAGAGACTGCTCGACCTGAACGCCCCCGAGATCATCGTCAACAACGAGAAGCGCATGCTCCAGGAGGCGGTGGACGCCCTGTTCGACAACGGTCGGCGGGGCAAGGCCGTCACCGGTCAGGGCAATAGGCCTCTCAAGTCCCTGACCGACATGCTCAAGGGCAAGCAGGGCCGCTTCCGCCAGAACCTGCTGGGCAAGCGCGTCGACTACGCCGGCCGCTCGGTGATCGTCGTCGGTCCTGAACTCAAGCTGCACCAGTGCGGCCTGCCTCGACGCATGGCGTTGGAGCTGTTCAAGCCGTTCCTGATGTACGCGCTGGTCAAGGAAGAGAGAGCGGCCAACATCAAGTCGGCCAAGCGAATGGTCGAGCGCGCCCATGACGATGTCTGGGAAGTGCTGGAAAGCGTGGTCAAACAACGACCCGTGCTGCTCAACCGTGCGCCTACGCTGCACCGGCTCGGGATCCAGGCATTCGAACCGGTGCTGGTTGATGGCTCCGCCATCCAGATTCACCCGCTCGTTTGCTCCGCCTTCAACGCCGATTTCGATGGCGACCAGATGGCCGTCCACGTCCCCCTGAGTCACGAATCGGTGACCGAGGCGCGCCAGGTCATGCTCTCCACGAAGAACCTGCTCCTGCCCTCCAACGGTGAGCCGGTCGTGGCGCCGACGCTCGACATGGTGATCGGCTGCTACTACTTGACTCTGGAACCGGAAGCGGCGCCCGGCGCGGCGTCTGCCAACGGCGCCGGCGCGGACACGACGAACGAACCCGCCCGCACGTTCCCCTCGTTTGAGGATGTGCGCCTGCACTACGACCTGCATGCGATTGGATTGCACGATCGCATCCAGGTGCGCGACGAAGCGCGCACCAATGGGGAGATCGTGGAGACGACGACCGGTCGAGTGATTTTCGACTCGGTGATCCCCAACGCGATCCCGTTCGCAGAGATCAATCACGAGTTGGCCAAGAAGTCGCTCAAGGAACTGATCACGATGTGCCACCGGCTGCTGGGGCCGGAGGAGACCGCATTGATGGCCGACCGGATCAAGTCCATCGGCTTCCGCTACGCCACCCAGTCCGGCACCACGATGGCGATTGACGAGTTGCGAGCGCCCGACACCAAGCCCTCGCTGTTGCAGGACGCGGAGAAGCAGGTTGAAGCGATCCGCGACGACTACGGCCTGGGTCTGATGACCGAGGACGAGCGCTACGCGGCGACCGTCAACGTCTGGCAGAACGTGACCCAGCAGGTCAAGGACAAGGTCGACGAACAGCTCAACGAACCTGGCTCGTTGCGGCTGATGGTCACTTCGGGAGCCAAGGGCAACCTCGCCCAGGTCACCCAGATGGCCGGTCTGCGCGGCTTGATGTCCGACCCCTCAGGCCGGATCATCGAACTGCCGATTCGCTCGTCGTTCCGCGAGGGTCTGTCGGTGCTCGAGTACTTCATCTCGACCCACGGCGCCCGCAAGGGACTGGCCGACACGGCCCTGCGGACAGCCGATTCCGGCTACCTCACTCGCCGTCTGATCGATGTCTCGCAAGACGTCATCATTCGCGTCGACGACTGCGTCTCTGAAGGCGAAATGATCCCGGGAATCACGATCGAAGATCGAGACGAAGACAGCGAGCGCGTGATCACCAAGTTCCGGGAGAGCGTGATGGGCCGCTACACGGCGGCGCCGGTCTACAACCCCGAAGACCCGTCCGAGGAACTGCTGGGCGCCAACCAGCTGCTCGACGAACCAACCGTCGAGAATCTGGTGATCAACCACGATGTGAAGTCGTTCCACGTTCGCTCACCGATGATCTGCCGCGAACAGAGCGGTCTGTGTCAGTACTGTTACGGTCAGTCGCTGGCGACTGGCGAGCTGGTCGAGATGGGCGCTGCGGTCGGCATCATCGCCGCACAGAGCATCGGCGAGCCGGGCACACAGCTCACCATGCGGACGTTCCACACCGGCGGCATCGCCGGCGTCTCCGACATCACCTCCGGTCTGCCCCGCGTAGTCGAGCTGTTTGAGGCTCGCTCGCCCAAGGGTCAGGCATTGATTGCCGAGATTGACGGGCGCGTGGACGTGCTCACCGATGGAGAGCTGCGCCGTCTGCGATTGACCGCAGAGGAAGTCCACCGCGACGAGTATCAGTTGCCGCTCAAGACTCGTGTGCTGGTCAAGGACAACGAGGAGGTCGATGCCGGACATCTGCTCGCGCGCCTGCCCAAGTCGGCCGACGAGGACGAA
>VXTH01000124.1:2265-2806 GCA_009837565.1 Chloroflexota bacterium
ATCCGGAATCGCGACAGGTTCGCGCTCGCGTCGGCGGGCGGGTCAGCCGCAAGCGCGGTTCGCGTCTGTTGACGATCTCCTACGAGACCAGCGACACCCGCGAGTACGAACTGCCCGCCACGGCGCGCTTGCGCGTCACCGAGGACGACGAGGTCGAAGCCGGAGAGCCGCTGACCGAGGGTCCGCTCGACCCGCAGGACATGCTGCGCATCCTCGGCGAAGGCGCCGTCCACCGCTACCTCGTGACCGAGGTGCAGGACGTCTACCGCTCACAGGGCGTCGACATCCACGACAAGCACATCGAGGTGATCGTTCGCCAGATGTTGCGCAAGGTGGAGATCGACGACCCGGGCGAGTCCGACGAGTCGCTGGCCGGTGAACTGGTCGACCGTCACAAGTACGAGCAACGCAACCGCGCCCTGGCCGCCGAGGGCAAGCAGCAGGCTTCGGCCAAGCCGGTCCTGCTGGGCGTGACCAAGGCCTCGCTGACGCTGGACAGCTGGCTCTCGGCCGCTTCCTTCCAGGACACGACGCGAGTCCT
>VXTH01000131.1:0-2511 GCA_009837565.1 Chloroflexota bacterium
ACATGCAGTACTTCTTCGACAAGTGCTTGCACGTCTACCCCGGCTTCGCCGACGCTCCGGGCTACCGCACCGAGAACACCATCCGCGCCGGACTGCGTGCCGGCGGCGCTCAGGGTCTGGGCATCGCCCACACGCTCGAGTGGAAGGACTGGGTGCGCGAGGGCTACATTGTGGCCGGCTCGCCCGATTCGGTGACCGAGCAGATCGAAGCGCTCGCGACCAAGCTGCAGGTCGGCCACCTGGTCACGTTGCTGCACTGCGGCGACATGCCCGACGACAAGGCGCGCGCCTCGACCAAGCTCTTCGCTGAACAGGTCATGCCCAGAGTCAAGCACATCTGGGAAGACTACGAAGATCACTGGTCGCCGAAGCCAATCGGCTCGGAGCAGGTCGCCACGCCGGCTCCGGTGCTGACGGGCTCGAACTAGTCGCTTCGCCGGTTCGCTCGGCGCATTCCGCAGGCTTCTTCCCTCTCCCCCTGAACAGGGGGAGCGGAGACTCGATGTGAAATTCCACTGGTTTCACGGGATGCCCTGGCCGCATTTGCCGGCCGATTTCCGTGAGCGCAACCGATCCGTCTGGGTCGATGCCGACTCGCGTCTGTACGACCCGGTCGAGGGCCACCGGCTGTATCACGAGTATCTCGACCAGCTCGAGTTTGCCGAGCGGGTCGGGTTCGACGGGCTGGTGCTCAACGAGCACCATCAGCACGTCTTCGGGTTGATGCCGTCGCCGCAGCTGATGGCGGCGGCGTTGGCGCGGCGGACGTCGCGGGCGGCGATCATCCTGCTGGGGATGTCGATCGCGCTCTATCGTCCTGCGACTCGGGCGGCGGAAGAGATTGCGATGCTCGACGTGATCTCAGGCGGCCGGATCGTGGCGGGATTCCCGCTGGGCACTCCGATGGATACCAACTTCGCATATGGAGCGAATCCGGCGGAGTTTCGCCGCGTCTACCGCGAACACCACGATTTGATCCTGCGGGCCTGGCAGGATCCCGACGCGTTCGCCTGGAGTGGCGAGTCGTCCAGCCTGCGCTACGTGAACATCTGGCCGCGTCCGGTCCAGCAGCCGCATCCTCCGATCTGGATTCCCGCAGACGGCATCTCGTCGGAAACGTGGGACTTCTGCGCCGAGCGTGGATACGCGTACGTTTGTCTTGCCTCTCGCGGGATCGCACCGGCGCAGGCGGCGATGGATGGATTCTGGTCGCGGGTCGAGGCACGAGGCCTGCCTCGCAATCCGTACCAGGGCGTGGTGTCGCAGACCATTGTGGTGGCGGGATCCGACGCCGAGGCGCAGGAGCGGTATCAGCGGCATCTCGACTACAGCTCGCGGCACACGCTTGGGGACTTTCCCGGCTGGTCGGAGGCGCCCGGCTGGCGGACGGAGCGCGGCATCCGCGAACGCGCAGTTCGGACTATGGCCGAATTGGCTGAGTCGGCGCCTCCGCGCATACCGACATGGCAGGAGCGAATTGACAGCGGCTCGCTGGCGGCCGGTTCTCCGGAGACGGTCACCGAGCAGTTGGAGCACCTCGTAACCTCGCTGCGAGCCGGGCACCTGGTCGGCGTGTTCCATGTCGGCGACATGCCGCATGACGCGACCTTGCGCAGCACTCGACTGTTTGCTGAGCAGGTAATCCCGCGTCTGCGACACTTGTGGGACGATTACGACGACCACTGGTCGCCGACCCCGATTGCGGCTGACCGACTGAATCGAACAACTGAACGCGAACTCGCAGGAGTGAACTGATGGCTGAACTGAAGACGCTCGACCTCCGCCCCGGCGGGCAGACCGCTCACGTTTGGGAAGGCGGCGACGCCAACGCGCCGGCGTTGCTCTTCCTCCACCCGATTACGGGGATCCCGCGCTGGGGCGATGCGCTCGAGTCGCTGGCCCAGGATTTCCATGTCATCGCGCCGTACCAACCCGGCTGGGGCCCGGCCAAAGACGATCTGCCCGGTGCTCGCGACGGACTCGACCTGGTGCTGTTCAATGTCGACCTGCTGAACACGCTGGGCGTCGGCTCCGCCCACGTGGTTGGCGTCAGCATCGGTGGCTGGATCGGGGCGGAAATCGCCGCGATTCGGCCAGACGCCGTGCAGTCGCTGACCCTGGTCAATCCGCTCGGTCTGTGGTCCGAGCAGTACCCGGGCGAGGACGCCTTCGCTCAGCATCCGGGATTCCCGACCGCCGTGCTGTTCAGCAATCCGGACAAGCGCACCGAGCTGCTGATGGCCGACCGCGATCCGATGGACGCCTACGTCGGCGAGCTGCTCGACCTGCGCGCTTCGGCCAAGTTCCTCTGGCCGATTCCCGACACCGGCGTCGGCCGACGTCTGGTTCGGATTGACACACGCACCCTGATCGTCACGTCCGAGCACGACAACATCGTGGCTAGTGAGATGGGCGACATCTGGCGAGCCGCTATCCCGGGAGCGCAGTCGGTCGAACTCGCCGACTCCGGCCACATCGCCGACCTCGAAGTCCCCGAGGCCCTCGCCAACC
>VXTH01000131.1:2521-2805 GCA_009837565.1 Chloroflexota bacterium
CGCCCTCGCAGGCGTGACTGCACGACCAACTTCGGATTGACGCTAACCAACCGCGGCGTTGTCACCGGCGATTCCTCGCTGGAGGAGATGTACGACCTCGCCCGACGGGTTGACGAGGACGAGAGGTTTACCTCGGTCTGGGTCGGGGACTCAATCACGGCCAAGCCTCGGCTGGATGCGCTGTCCCTAATGAGTGCGCTCGCGGCTCGCACCGAGCGCGTGCGCATCGGTCCCGGATGCTTCGCCACGACTCCGGTTCGTCCGGCGATTTTGCTCGCCTATCA
>VXTH01000369.1:0-2795 GCA_009837565.1 Chloroflexota bacterium
TGCTGCCGCTGGCGCTGGTTGCTTCCATCGGGGTCGCAGCACTGACGGTCATCTCGGCACGTTCGGAAGACGGCAATCGCACCCAACTTGGCCAGCAATTCTCCGAGGGCGAAGGAGAATCGGAGGAGGAAGACTGCGAAGGCCACAGGGGTCATGGCAAGTTCGGCGCCAGAGTTTCAGCGCTGGCCGAGCTGGTGGGCACGGATGTCGACGGACTGAAGACTGCGCTCGCCGAAGGCAAGACGCTGGGCGAGATTGCCGAGGAGAACGGCGTCGATGCGCAGACGGTGATCGACGCGCTGGTCGTCAAGGCCGGCGAGCGGATCGACGCGGCCGTGGAGGCCGGCAAGCTGACCGATGAAGAGGCCGAGACGAAGCAGTCGGAGGCGGCGACCCGGATTGAAGATGTCGTGAACAACGGCTTCGATCGCGATGGCATGCGCGGCTGGGGCAAGGGGCGTTGGCGGAGCTAACCCAGCGTGCCGGCGGCGGCAAGACGGGTCATATCGTCGTCGCTGTAGCCCAGCAGACCCTTGAGCACTTCCTCGGTGTGCTCGCTCCAGATCGGAGCGCGGACAGCGGGGAGGCGCTCGCGGTCCCAGATGATTGGCTCCTGCTGGATCTGGAACGTGCAGCCCTCGGGCGATTCCGCAGGGTTGTAGTTGTCTCTCATCGCCCGGTCCTGGCCCTCGAAGAAGTCCTCGAGACGCTCGACCGGGCTGGCCGGGACGCCGGCATTGATCAGCAGGCGGTACGAGGTCCAGTCGTCCTGGGCTTGGGTCCAGCTGGCAATGGCGGCTTCCAGCTCGTCCTCGTTGGCCTGGCGGCCGGCGAGGCTGTCGAGCTCTGGCCTCGCCGCGAGGTCGGCGCGGCCCATGACCCGGCAGAGGTTGCGCCAGTCGGCGTCGTCGCGGCAGGTGATCGTCACCCAGCGCTCCTCTCCGGAAGCGGGGAAGACGCCGTGCGGCGACATGAAGGGCGAGCGATTTCCGATCCGTGGACGTTCAGCTGCGCCGTTGAGCGCTTCGATGAGCTCGGTGTCAAGCAGCTGGACCGCGGTCTCGTACTGGGCGATCTCGAGATAGCGGCCCTCGCCAGTTCGCTCTCGATGGTCGAGGGCGGCCATTACCGAGGTTGACAGGTAGTAGGGGACGGTGAAATCGGTGTGCAGGGTTCCAAGTCCAATCGGCGGTTTACCGGGGAATCCGGAGCGATGGGCAAGACCGCACATGGCGACGATCCCGTTGCCGTATGAGCGCCACTCGGCGCGCGGCCCCTCGATGCCCATGACGGCGACGTTGCAGACGATGATGTCCGGCTTGAGCTGGCGCAGATCGTCATAGCCGATGCCCCAGCGGTCGAGCCGGTATGGCGTGTAGTTGGAGGTGACGAGATCAGCATGCTGGGCCAGTTCGCGGACGGCCTCGATGCCCTCTTCAGTTTTGAGATTGAGCGTGACCGACTTCTTGCCCCCGGAGCAGTCGTTGAAGGTGCCGTTGGTGTTGATCGAGAAGTGGTCGGGCGGCTGGCCGCCCCGGTAACGGATTGGATCGATTCGCGATTCGGATTCGATCTTCAGCACTTCGGCGCCGAGGTCGGCGAGCAGCCGGGTCCCGAGCGAGCCGGCGATGGCCCAGGTGAAGTCGAGGACTCGGACCCCGTCGAGGGGTTTGCGCGGTTGCGGGGGTGTGCCGTTGAAGAGGACTGACGCCTGGTTTGGAACGGCCCCCCCCGAACGCTCCGCGGCATCTCCCCCGGAGGGGGAGGTCTGGAGAATCTCGCGGTTGTGCTCGCCGAGGGTTGGGGCTCGTTTGGCTCTTGGCTGTTCTCCTCGGGTGCGGATTGGGGAGCGGGGGAGGATGAGACTGGTTGCCAGCTGGGGGTGGTCGACGGACTGGTAGTAGCCCCTTGCGATTAAGTGGGGGTCGTTGGCGACCTCCTCGACCGTGTTGATTGGCAGGACGAGGAGTCCGAGTTCTTGGCCTTTGTCGTGCAGTTCGGTAACGGTGAGAGCTTTGCAGAGGCGGTCGATCCAGGGGATGATCTCTGTCTGGTGCTGCTCGCGCCAGAATTCGTCGTCCCAGTCTTCGCCTCTGAGTTCGCCCTCCTTGAGGCCGAGCACGTCGTCGACCCAGTTGACGAACCGGTACCAGTGCGGCGGATGGATGGTGAAGGAGAGCCAGTGGCCGTCCTTCGACTGGAAAGTGACGCCGGAGCCGATCGGGATATGGCGGCTGGGCGAGGTGCCGTGCCAGGTCCACCAGTTGCCGCTGGCGGTCTGGAGCGTGGTGAAGGTGACGGCTTCCTGGATGCCGACAGTTATCCGGCCGACCTCGCCGCCGCGGCGGCGCTGCATGATCAGGGCCATGGCTGCCTCGGCCATGGCGATTGAGCCTTGCTTGTGCGAGAGGTTGCCGGCCGGCCAGACGGGCGGATCCTCGGGATGTCCGTTGAGCACGACGTGTCCGCCGGCGGCCATTGCGGTGAGGTCGGTCATCGGCTCGTCGGCACCCCTGCGGAAGACGGCGTCAACGATGGGGATCTCGGCGGACCAGTCGCCGTTGCGGCCTCGTGCAAGCCAGTCGGCCAAGGCACCGGACGGCTCCAGCGGGGCGAGGACCACGTCGAACTGCGGCAGCAACGATTCAATCCGGGTCCAGGTCTCGGGATTATCGGCATTGACGGCGACGGAGCGCTTGCCGGCGTTGTAGAGCAGGTGGGCCCAGCCGCGCTCGGCCCGGGGCGCGGCGCCGGCGATCGCGGGCTCGCGCATTCTCAGTTGGTCGCCGCGGGCG
>VXTH01000207.1:0-2754 GCA_009837565.1 Chloroflexota bacterium
CGAGATGAAGTCGAGCGAGGCGACATGCTTGGCCAGCGCGATCGGCTCGTGCTCCGTGACCATGCAGATGCTGGTGCCGAGCCGAATCTCCGAGGTCGCGCCGGCCGCTGCGCCCAGCGCCACGAACGGGTCATGCAGGCGGTAGTACTGCTCGGGAAGCGAGCCATCCTCCGAGCGAGGGAACTGAGTCTCACGGTCGGCGGGCATGTGTACGTGCTCCGGCACCCAGAACGACTCGAAGCCTCGCTCTTCCGCCGCCGCCGCCAACGCCCCCGGATCCATTGCCATATCGGTCGCAAAGATCATCACGCCGTACTTCATCGAGAGTTCCTTTCGAATGTGGCCGCTCAATCGACCACAGGTTACGACCTCAAGAGCACAACTAGGCTGCCAGCATGCAACACCACACTCTCACTCCTCCAACTCCTCCGAGTCGAGTACCGATGGTGCTGGACACCGACACGGCCAACGAGATCGACGACCAGTTCGCGGTGGTTCATGCGCTGCTGTCGCAGGATCGCCTGCAACTGGAGGCGATCTATGCCACGTTGTTTCTGCGCCAGGGGGACTCGCCGGCTCAAGGGCTGAACGATTCCGAAGCGGAGATTCACCGCCTGTTGGACCGCCTGGGAGTTGACGGCGGCGGCCATGTGTATCGGGGTGCGGATCAGTTCCTGTCGGATGACGTTGCAACAGTCGGCAATGCGGCTTCGGACGATCTGATCCAACGGGCGATGGAACCGAGGGACGGTCCGCTCTGGGTCGTGGCGATCGGGGCGCTGACCAACATCGCCTCGGCGCTGAATGCGGCGCCGCAGATTACCAGCCGGATTGTGATTGTCTGGCTGGGCGGACAGCCGCAGCATCGCGACGATGCGCGGGAGTTCAATCTCTATCAGGATCCCGTTGCCGCGCGCACCGTGTTCGCCAGCGGCGCTCCACTGGTTCACATTCCCTGCTACGGCGCGGCGTCTCATCTGTTGACCACGACTGCCGAGCTGGACACGTTTGTGCGTCCTCAGGGCGCGATCGGGGAGTACCTGAGCGACATCTTCCGCGATCACAGCGAACAATACCCGGGGCGTTCGAAGGAGATCTGGGACCTGTCGGCGACCGGCTACGTGGTCAGCCATTCGTGGGTGCCGACACGCAGTGTGGCGCGGCCGACTCTTTCGCAGCAGATGGAGTGGGTGGCGCCGCCGGACGACGCCCCGCTCGCCGCGTTCGCCGAGGCGCATTATGTCCAGCGCGATCCGATCTTCAACGATCTGTTTACGAAGCTGGCGGAGTTTGAGGCGGGAGAGCGAACGGCGGGTTTCGCCGAGTAACGGCTTCAGAGCGACACTGTCACCGGGCGGGTCATGCCGCCGAAGGTGGGCATCCAGCAGGAGTGCTTGCCGGGGCCTCCGGCGACGATGACGTGGATTTCGTCCGGTTTGTCCGTAATCGGCAGCCACTCGTCCGAGCTGTGGGTCGGCAGAATGCCTCCGGCCATGCGGATGTTGACTGACTCGAGGAATTCCTCGCTCAGTTTGCTGGCTGGGTAGCGGGCGTTCTCCCAGAGGTATTCCTGCACGGCCTCGCGGGTCCAGCCTTCCGATGCCACGGTCTCGGCATGCTCGGGACCGAACGCTAGTACCGGCTCGCCTTTGCCCAGGATGTTGTTGGAGCCCGCCTGACCCATCGCTCCGGCGACGGTCTGCAGAATGCCGGCGGCGGTGTTGCTGCCGTGATCCTGGATGTTGTGCGGTCCCTCGCAAGCCCAGGTGGTGACGCAGCTGTCCTCGGCGTTGAGCCCGCGGGTGGTCTGGAAGGGCGGCCAGGGCGAGGCGTCCTCGCGCTCGGTGGCGCAGAAGGCGAACTTTGCCGGGGTGCCCTGCGTGGCGCGGTCTCCGCGACCGGGAGTCGCCCCGGCGACGTTGAGTTGGACCAGTCGGACGGCGCGGCCAATCGTCGCGTTCGAGGGAAACGTCGGACCGAAACAGCCGGAGCCGCCGTGGATTCCGGCCGAGCGGGCGGCCGGACCGGAGGCGAGAATGAAGACCGCGCACGGATGCGTGGTGGCGTTGATTCCGTCGAGGTTGAAGGGCGGCTGAGCGATCGCCTCGACGGCGGCCAGCACGACCGGAAACTGCTGCGGTCGGCAACCGGCCATGACGGCGTTGATCGCGATGGCCTCGACCGTCGCCTCGCCCTGGCGCGGAGACAGAACGCCGAGCACTTCGAGGGGATCGCGACTCGACGATTCCAGCATTGCCTCGACCCGATCCGGAGTCGGAGGGATCAGCGGCAAGCCGTCGGACCAGCCGCGGCGCTGGCACTCCTGGGAGAAATCGAAGGGATCGGACGGCAAGGTGAAGCGGTCGGCCGCCCTGCCGCTCGCTGCGCTCACGAGTTCGCCTGGCCGAGCAGCGCCGCTTCGAGACGGTCGAGGACGCCATCGTCGACACGGGCGCGGACGCGCTCGGGGCGCAGTCCGCCCAAGGGATGCGGGACGATCAGACGATCGAGCTCGGCCAGGCCGCGCTGCTCGGCTTCAAGCTGCAGCAAGTCGGTAAAGGCGGTAGTTCCGACGGTGACGGTGGGGATACCCATGTCTTCGAAGAGGACCGAGGCGTGGACACTCCACGTCGTACAGCTGCCTCAATCACAGCTCCCTATCAAGAGGAAGTCGGCCCCGTCGCGCAGCGCATCGATGGTCGAGTCCGATGGTGGTCCGCCAACAGGTTTGCTGCCGACGACGAGGTCGCCGAG
>VXTH01000319.1:0-2752 GCA_009837565.1 Chloroflexota bacterium
AGACTGCCACTACAGCCAACACCAGACCCCAAACCACACCCGAGTCTTCTGTGCCTCGCAATGCGATTGCGGCTGCGAACACTGCAATCAAGGCGCCATTCAGCGTCAGAATCGTTGCAAGTTTTCCGATCCAATGCGTCGATCTGGCTCAACTGCTGATCAAACCTCCAGCGAGCCAACTCGTAGAGTGCGACATCTCCTTCGGTTGCCTCCTGCGATGGGAGACCGCCATCCGATGGTTCAGTCACGCTGCTCTCCGCGCGAGTTTGCAGGTGCTTTGGTTCCGACAGATGGTACCCCCTCTCTCCAACAGGCCCGCTGCTAAACTGACGCCGGATTTGCGAGGAGTTTCACATGAGCGATCCGATTAGGGGACAAACGGCGATCTGCGGCCTCGGCATCACCGAGATGGGCAAGGTCTACGGACACGACGCGTCCTGGTTCGCCGGCGAATCGATTCGTCTCGCCGTCGAAGACGCCGGCCTGCAAAAGGACGACATCGACGGCCTGCTCGTCAACCCGGGAATCACGGGCATGATGGGCACCGGGATCAGTATTCCGCTGCAGGGATACCTCGGATTGCGAAATCTGCGACTCCTCAATCACATGAACTCATTTGGGGCGACCGCCTCGGCGATGGTGCAGTACGCCGCCTTTGCCGTGCACCACGGGATGGCCAACTACGTCGCCTGCATCTTCTCCGACGCTCCGTTGCAGCAAGGCGGCTCGGCCGGCGCTGCCTACGGCGGAGCCGGACGCCGCGGACCCACCGGCATGGCCTCGCTCATGCCCGCGTTCGGCTTCTACGGCGCCAATACGTCATACGCGCTGGCCGCTCGCCGATACATGGAGCGCTACGGCGTCACCAACAACGATCTCGGCCGCGTCTCGGTCACACAGCGCCGATACGCCGTCGACAATCCCCACGCCACGATGCGGCAGCCGCTGACGCTCGAGGACTACCACAACTCCCGCTGGATCGTGGAACCGTTCCACCTGCTCGACTGCTGCCTCGTCTCCAACGGCGCGGTCTGCACAATCGTCACCACCGCCGAGCGCGCTCGTGACCTGAAGTCCTCGCCCGCTTACGTCTGGGGCATGGGACAGGGACACCCGGGCAACTTCCCCCACGCCGAAGTCGAGGTCGGCACCACGTCCGGCGCGACCATCGCCGGTGAAACCGCATACAAGATGGCCGGCGTCGGACCCGAAGACGTCGACATCTGCGAGTTCTACGACTGCTACACCTACACCGTCCTGCGTACGATCGAGGACTACGGACTGGCCAAGCCGGGCGAGGCGATCGGCCTCTACCCCGAAGACCCAGCCGATCCTGAGGCTGAGCTACCCCGGATCAACACCGGCGGCGGACAGCTCTCGTCCTACTACATGTGGGGCATGACGCCAATCTCCGAAGGCGTCATTCAAGCTCGCGGCTCCGGTGGCGACCGCCAGATCGAAAAGAACGACATCGTGCTCTGCTCCGGCAATGGCGGCACACTCGACACCCACGGGACGCTCATCCTCTCACCCAACGCCAACTAGGACCAATCACCAATGGCCTACGACAAGCCGCTCCCCAACCCCGACGAGAACACGCAACCGTTCTTCGACGGTCTGAAAGACCACAGGCTGCTGCTCCAGTACTTCCCCTCGGCCGACCACTACCAGTATCCCTACAGCGACCGCTGCTACAAGGACTGGTCGACCGATTGGGAATGGCGCGAATCAGCCGGCAACGGCGAGGTCTACACCTGGGTACGGATGCACCAGCTCTATCACCCGTCCTGGAAGGCCGAGATTCCCTACACGCTCGCCGTCGTCCAACTCGACGAGGGTCCGCGTATGCACACCAATCTGATCAACGTGCCCGTCGACGACGTCCACGTGGGCATGCGCGTCAAGGTCTACTTCGACGACGTCACCGACGAAGTCACACTGCCCAAGTTCGAGCCCGCGTAGGTCGCCGCTTCATCGATGACTGACTCTGAGCCGAACACCAAGCCGCCGCTCGACGGCGTCAGAGTCGTCGCCTTCACCAGGATCGTCGCCGGACCCACCTGTACACGCCTGCTCGGCGATCTGGGCGCCGAAGTCATCCGCGTCGAAAACGAACAGACGCTGGACTCAATTCGCTTCGGGCGCCCGCATCCCAACGGATTCGACCCGCCCGACTCGGGCGCCATGTTCAACTGGCTCGATCGAAACAAGCGCTCGATCACGGTCAACGCCCGACATCCCGATGGACTCGACCTGATCAAACGGCTGATTCGCGTCTCCGATGTCGTGGTTGAGAACTACTCGTCCCGAATCCTCGAGAACTGGGGTCTGAGCTTCGAGGAGCAGCAGGCCGAAAATCCCCAGATCATCTACGTGTCCCTCTCCGGTTTCGGACATTCAGGACCGCAGCGAGACTACTCAACCTGGGGTCCGACCGCGCAGGCCTTGAGCGGTCTCACCGCCATGTCCGGTCTGCCCGAAGCTCCCGAACCCGCCGGCTGGGGGTACTCCTACCTCGACCACATGGCAGGCTTCACCGCCGCCGCAGCGATTACGGCCGCGCTGAAGCATCGACGCGAAACAGGTACCGGACAGTGGATCGACCTCTCACAGGTTGAGACCGGCATGGCGCTCACCGGTCCCGCCACCCTCGACTTCACGGTCAACGGACGCCGCTACCGGGAGACCGGAAACCCGCCGGGCACCCGCTCCGTCTGGCCGCAGGCGGTCCCCCACAACACCTCCCCCACCG
>VXTH01000295.1:0-2738 GCA_009837565.1 Chloroflexota bacterium
GGCCCATCCAACCCTGGTTGGCCATGCCGTTCCAGAGGTCGTCGGTGTAGCCGCGCTCGTCCTCTTCCATGTCGCGCACGAGCTTTTCGGTGCACTCATTGGTGAGGAAGTCGCGGGCGAAATTCTTCAGCAGTTCCTGTTCTTCGGTGAGTCCGAGGTCCATGTCATCCTCCGTCGCGGCCCAGGTGAAGTTTGGTGGGTCCGCCGATGTGCGTCTGGAATGGGCACGCCGGAGCGCGCAACGGGTTTGAGGCTATCGGAAGACTGCCTATCGCGCCAGATAGCAGCGGCGACACTTCAACGGTCGCCTTTGACTCCCGGATATCCTCTTCGCGTGAGTGCGGGGACGATCGAGCGAGGCCTGCGTCGAGTCGGGTTGGCGCGACTGAGCTTCACCGCCGCGGCGCTGGTGGTGACGCTGGCTGTGGTTGGACCGTGGGGAGTCGGTTCAACGTCTGCAGAAACGATTGCCCCCGTCACCCACGAGGGGTCGATCAGTGATCCGCTCGATGTCGACTGGTATGTCTTCTTCGCGCTGGCGGGTGAGCGATACGTTGTCGCGCTTGAGCGAGTGGGGCTGGTCGCCGGACAGTTGCAGATCTGGAAGCCAGCGACCGATGACTCGGAGCCGAGCCTGGTCGCCAGCGCGTCCGGCGCGCATTTGCGTCTGAGTTGGACGGCGCCTGCGAGCGGCGCATGGCGTGTGCGGGTCTCGGGTTCCGGTTTGACGACCGGCTCGTACCAACTGTGGATCCGCAGCGACGATGACGCAGTCGGTTCGGAGTTGAGCACGGCCAAACTGAGCGCGTTCGACATCGATGGCGTTCTGACGGAGCGGTCGTGGCTGGAAGCCTCCGGCGACATTGACTGGTACGCCTTCCCGGTTGCCGCGGGCAACAGCTATGCCGTCTGGTCGGTGCTGGGATCGGTTGACGGGTTGTCGGGCGCCGTGCTCTTGCCGGATGCAGACGGCTTCCAGGCGCTGCACCAGCAGCAAAACGCGATCAGCGGGGTGATGGTCCCGACTTCCGGCGGGCTTGCGGTTCTGGAGGTTCGCGGCGCCCAGCCCTGGTCGGTGGGCAGCTACGCGGTTGGGGTGACGCGCTGGGGTGAGGAGGCGGAGCCACCAGTCAGTCTGCCCCCGCGGCCAACGTCACGTTTGCACATCGACACGATCGAAGCATCCAGCGCCGCCAGCGAGGCGCGAATCGAATTCCGCGGCGAGTGGGGTCCGATTCGTCAGAACAGTGGTCTGCGGGTCTGGATCGACACCGATCCCGGCGTCGACGACGAGGACGAGTGGGAGTATCTGCTGCGTTCAAACGATGGTCGCCGGGCGCGTCTGTGGTCGTTCGAGCGAGGAGCCTGGATTGAGAGCAGCAGCGTCGGCGCGCGAGGCTTCAACACGCTGATCATGCGCTGGAGCGGGCGCACCGCGAATGAGCAGATTCGCTGGCAGGCGAGCGTCAGGAACGCCGACGACAGTTGGACGATCTCGCGTCCGCAACTGCTGGATGTGCCCCATCCTCGACCATCGACGCCAGAACTCTGGTACGCGCGAGAGCGCACCGGAGCAGAGGATCCTCGATGGCAGGCGGAGTTGGACGAGGCTGGCGTGATCCATGATTTGGAAGCGGATGCGCTCGTGGTCGTGCTCGACGCCGGGCACGGCGTCGACACCGGGCCCTGGATGCATGGCGTCATGGAAGCGGAGTCGAATCTCGACTTCGCGCTGCGGATCGAGGAGCTGCTGGAGGCGGAGGGCGTGACGGTCGTTCTGACGAGGAGATCGGCCGGTCGTCCATATCTGAACCTGGATGAATCGCTGTGGCGCGCCGACTACCAGGTTCGCGCCGAGCTGGCGCACCTGGCCATGGCCGACGTGTTCGTTTCGATTCACTCGAATGCGAACTTCGAAGATCCGGCCAACGGTCTCGAAGCCTGGTATCTGCCTCGCTGGAACGGCGACGGTCTGAACTTCACCCTGGCGGAGACCCTGTTGACCTACGTGTCGCGGGCATTGGAGGAGTTCGGCTATCCCACCTCCACGCTTACCTACGACACATCGTGCTGGGAACTGGTCAATGGGATCTGCGACCCGATCTATGTGCTGGCGCCGTTCCTGCTGGTCGACGCCGACGTGGCACGTCGCTGGGGTCTGGACCCCGGACCACTCGGTTTGTCCGAGGATCCGTGGGGCGCGGCCATCAACCAATGGCTGTGGAGCAGTGAACTGACGGAACACGAGCCACCCATCGATCTGATCGATCCGGAGACCCAGACGGGCCCTGGCAGGATTGTCAGAGGCAATCTCATGCCAACGACGCTGCTCGAGCTGCTGTACATCACCCACGAGGGCGACGCGGCCATCCTGAGAGATCGCCAGGCTCGGGAGGTCATCGCCAGGGCGATTGCCGACGGAATTCTTGAGTTTCTCGGCGTCAATGCTGGATCGAGCTAATCGTTCGTGCATTGTTGGAAACTCGCTGAGTGTCGCTGCGGACGCAGATTTGCCGTGAGGGCCAGATGGGCAACAGCCCGAGTGTGGCCCTTGAGTCTTGTGATTTCAGTCACTGATCTGCGCTTCGAGTGGCAGGCATACGGTCGGCTTCAGACGGAGCGCACGGGGTGCTTCGACTGGCATCCGGGAGGCAGACGGCATGAGCTACACGACATTGACCGACATGACCGACATGACCGACATGACCAATGTGCCCGACGCGGAGGTGGATCGACAG
>VXTH01000359.1:0-2703 GCA_009837565.1 Chloroflexota bacterium
GACCCAGCCCGTACGCCTTGCGCAGCTGGATCGTGTAGAGCGGCACTGTCCGATTCTGATGGGCAATGATCGGCCGCGCGTGATGGCGCGCGATCCCAGCCTCCTCCGCCGGCCTCCCAACCATGTAGCCCGGATTGTCGACCAGGGAGACCATCGCGATCTCATGCGCATCGCAGAGCTGAATGAACCGCGCAATCTTGTCGGAGGCATCCGAGTCAATAGCTCCGGCAATCACCGAGAGCGGCTGGTTGGCGATGATCCCAACCGATCGCCCGCCCAATCGCGCCAGCGCCGTGATCAGCTGGGGCGCCCACGTGGGGCGCAGCTCAAACACTGTGTCGCGGTCCATGATCGCCCGGATCACCCGTCGCATGTCGTAGGCGCGACGCCGGTTCGACGGCACGATCCCCCGAATCCGTTCGGACCACGGATCGGGCTCGCCCTCGGGCAGGTCGTAGAGGAAGTAGCGCAGGTACTGGCCGGCCGCATCGATCGCCTCGGCCTCGGTCTCGACCATCAGATCGATCCCGCCAACGCGGTCATGCATCTCCGCCGGCCCGATCTCGTCGGGCGTCAGCTTCAGCCCCATCGCCCCTTCGACCAGCGGCGGCCCGCCCATGCCGATCGCCGAGTCCCGCGTCGCCACAATGAAGTCGGACAGACCCGCAATCGAAGCATTGCCTGCAAACGAGCGTCCCGACACCACCGATACGGTCGGCACCCAGCCCGAGAGCACAGCCATTCCATCGAAGGTGCCCCAGCGCCCAGTCATCCCTCGTTGCGAGCCAGCCAGGTCATGGGCTCGAGCGCCGCCCCCGTCCGCAAAGGTCACCAACGGCCAGCGGCGGTCATGAACCAGCTCCAGCAGACGATCGAACTTGCCGTGATTAAGAGCTGTCTGGGTGCCGCCCTGGACGGTGTAGTCGTAGGAGGCGATCCCAACCGGATGCCCTTCTACCGTGCCGAATCCCTGCACCAGCCCGTCGGCAGGACCATTCATCGACTTGTTCGCGGGAATCGCGAGCACGCCGTATTCGACGAAGCTTCCCTCGTCCAACACCATCTCGATCCGCTCACGCGCCGTGAACTTCTCCTTCGCATGCACCTTCGCGACGGCGTCCGGCCGCGAGGCGTCCATCGCTCTCGCCCGAGCCTCAAGCACTTCCTGAATGACGTCTTCATCCATGGGACCGTCCCCCTCCGCTGATACGCTCCGCATACGGTATCCGTTCACGTTTGAAACTCAGTCCAGGCCGGAGTTTGGAGTTGGCACATGGCGTCGAACATAGATCTGGTCGGTCCGATCGTCCGAGAAATCCAACGCCGTTCGCTGGACGAGCCCGACGCGTTCTGGGCCGAGGCTGCAGCCCGAATTCCCTGGTTTCGCGAGTGGGACGAGGTCTTCGAATGGACGCCCGATGAGATACCCGCATTTCGCTGGTACATCGGCGGGGAAACCAACCTCGCCTATGCCTGCCTCGATGCGCAGGTCGACAACGGCCACGGCGGACGCGCGGCGCTGATCGCATTGGACGAGAACGGCGGGCAGCGGGTGTACACCTACGCCCAACTCCTCAGACAGGTCGAGCGCATGGCGGCCTCCCTGCGGGCGATCGGCATCGAGCGCGGCGACCGCGTCGCCGTCTATATGCCGACCAACTTCGAGGCAATCGCGCTGATGCTCGCCTGCGCCCGGATCGGCGCCGTTCACCTCGTCATATTCGCCGGCTTCGGCGCCGGCGCGATTGCTGAACGCGTCAAGTTGGCCGAGGCGAAAGCGATCTTCTGCACCGACTCCACCTACCGACGCGGCCGCAACGTGCCGCTGGACCACTTCGTTCGCGGAGCGCTGGAGAACGAAGGCGCAGATGAGATCGTCGAGACGGTCGTCGTAGAACGGCGGCTCGCTGATAGCCCCAACATCGGCGGCGACAAGGAGATCAGCTGGGACGACTTCCTCGCCGCCGGCGAGGGCGGCGACGGTTCCTGGACGGCGATGGAGGCGAACGATCCCGCCTACATTCTCGCAACCTCCGGCACGACGGCCCGGCCCAAGCTCTGCGTCCACACGCACGGGGGTTACCCGGTCTGGATTGCGAGCATGGCCGACTGGGTCTTCGACATCCAGCCTGAGGATGTCTGGTGGGCGACCTCGGACATCGGCTGGGTCGTCGGACATTCCTACATCGTCTATGGTCCCCTGCTGGCTGGTGCAACGACGATCGCGTTCGAAGGCGCGCTCGATTACCCCGACGTCGGCACCTTCTACAAGATTGTCGAGGATCACGGCGTCACGGGCATGTTCACCTCACCGACAGCGATCCGGCTGCTGATGCGATCCGGGACTAAGCCGGCGGAAGCGGTCGACATGTCCTCGCTGGTCCGAGTCTTCTCTGCCGGCGAAGTGCTCAATCCGCCGGCCTGGGAGTGGTTCCAGCACGAGATCTTCGGCGATCAGATTCCTGTCCTCGACCATATGTGGCAGACCGAGACCGGTGGACCAATCATCGGCAATCCCTTCGGCATCCAGATGCTGCCGATCAAGCCAGGCTCCGCCGGCATCCCCCTGCCCGGAATCGAGGGCACGGTACTCGACACCGACGGCGCGGAACTTGAGGCCGACGAGAAGGGCATCTTCGCGATCACGCGCCCATTCCCCGGCCTCACGGCGAGGCTCTGGGGAGAGCCCGAGCGTTATCAGAC
>VXTH01000302.1:0-2702 GCA_009837565.1 Chloroflexota bacterium
GGCGAGAACGGTGCAGGCATCGGCGAATGGGGCAGCGTGGGCGTGCTCGGCATGGCGACGGATCCGACGGTCTACGCGTCGCGGGATTCGCTCTATCTGGCTGCGCCGCACAACTGGTGGCGCGACACGGCGATCCATCGCTTCGACATCTCCGACCCGCTCGAGCCGACCTACTTCGGCGGCGCGACGGTGACCGGCCAACTGCTCTCGCAATGGTCGTTGTCCGAGCACGACGGATACCTGCGCGTGGCGACGACCAACAGGAACCGCTGGCCGTGGGTCAGCAGTGTGACGGTGCTGGAGTCGGTCACTGACGAATCGACGGACGGCGACATTGGTAGCCCAACCGGTTCACTGCGGCAGATCGGACGCGTCAGTGGGCTTGGTGCGACCGAGGAGATCAAGTCGGTTCGATTCGCCGGCGATGTCGGCTATGTCGTCACTTTCCGATTGGTCGATCCGCTCTACGTCCTCGATTTCTCGGATCCGGCAAACCCGATGGAGGTCGGCGAGCTGAAGATCCCGGGATTCTCGCGTTACCTGCATCCACTCAGCGGCGGACTGCTGCTGGGCGTGGGCCGCGACGCTGATCCGCAGACTGGCTGGGAGCGCGGATTGCAGGCGACGCTGTTCGACGTCTCCGACCCGGCCAACCCGACCCAGCTCGCGGTGCTGCCGCTGGGAGACGATGCCTACAGTCCCGTCGAGCACGACCATCGAGCGTTCCGCTATCAGGACGGGGTCGCCTGGATTCCGGTCGGTCCGAACGACCACTGGCTGCGACAGAACCACGACGGCGCTTTCTTCGGGGTCCGCGTCACCAGTGAAGGCCTCAGTCACGAGTCGACGCTCAGGGTCCACGGCGAGGCGCGCCGCGCAATCCCGGTTGGGGAACGAATCCACCTGCTCGGCGGCGAGGAGATTCGGACCTACGCCCTCGAAGACCACGAAGATCTGGGAGCCCTCAGTTTCGCCCCCGAATGGGACAACCGCTGGCTGCCGGTGGCACCGGAGTAGGGAGTTGGAGACGTGCTTCGGAGGTCTCCTCCGGCGGCGGCACTGGCAGTGTTCGCACTGCTCTGGGGTGTCGCCTGTTCGAACGATGCCACTGATGTACAAAAGTCGTTCACCCAGCACGACACCGGGGAGCCACGGCAAGCAGTTGCGACGCAGACAGAGCGTGGCAACGAGACCGAGGTCAGCGCTCGTGACGGACAAGGGTCGCCTATCCGACAGAGTGCTCAACAGAGCGAATCGGAAGACAAGCTGAGTGAACTGTTGGCAATCGCTCAGCGCGTACGGTCCAACCCAAGAAGAGCGTTCAGCGACTGTCATCAACTGTCCGCAGGCACCAGCAGTAATGAACGAGAAATGCAAGCTGGACAGGTTGATTGGGCCGAAGAAGATCAAGATACGGAAGAGTCTCCATACTTGCTCACGACCGGAGCCGGGATCATGTCGCCGACCGGTACGAACTTGCGGGTCGCGGGCGTAGACGAACCCGACCATGTGAAGGTAGTTGGAGACTACATCTACGACACAGCGCCGACGGATGTGACGGAAGCCGGACGCATAGTGTGGACTACTGGAGTCGATCTCCGGATCGTAAAGGCAACTCCCGGGAGTCCGCCGCAGACACTGGCCGATATCGAGTTTCCTCGACCAACCGGAGTCCGATTGGGCTCGAACTTTGAAGCTCTCATCGAGGATACGGTTGCCATCTTCTTCGCTTCCCACAGGTACGCCAGCTACCTATATGAGTACGACATCACCGACCCCGCGCGACCGCAGTTTGTGAAGCTTCTCGAAGTATCTGGTGCTCACGTGCGCTCGGTTCGGCTCGTCGCCGGCAAGGCAGTAGTGATACTCGAATCACACATGATGCTGCCTCTTCGGACAGGCAGGGATAGTCCATTGTACTTGGCAGAGAGGTATCCCTCGTATCGAGTGCTGGACCATACGCTCCAGTCCGTAGCTGACGGCATGCTCGTTGATTGTCAGGGAGTTCACTTGCCCTTGAGCAACAGATTCCCCTTCAATGGTACTGTCGTGATGTCGATCGACCTGAACGAGGGACTCACCGCACAGAAGTCGATCATGGTGTTGAATCGACCCAGAGATATCTATGTGAGTGGGCCGAGCGTCTACATTGGAGGCCATGGACGAGCCGGCTACGAGTTGCACAGAGTCAGTTTACGATCAGACCAGCATCCCCGGTATGCAGGAAGCGTGCGGGTTGATGGGCGTTTGGATGAGTGGCTGATGGACGAGTATGACGGGCGCTTGCGGTTGTACACGTTGGGCAATTGTGGAAGCGGTGTGGCAAATCGTCTGCGCGTGGTGAGGTTGGGAGACTGGTGGGCTGATCACAGCCGAAAGACAGTGGATGATTGGGAAATTGCGGGAGTTGATGTCGACGGTGGCGGTTGGCGCGCAGCCTTCTTCGGTGACAGAGTGTACATAGTGCAGCCGGGCAGAGGGCTGGCGCAATGGAAGGAGTACGAGTTCCGCGAGAGTGAGTCGCCAACATGGATAAGGGACTTCATCGTGCCAGGAGGGGCGATTCACGTGCAGCCATTGGGCGACGATGGCGTACTGATTCTTGGGATGGCTGGCGACCTCTACGAGGGCGGGCGGAGCGTATTGGTTGCGCATCGGAGAGACAGTTCGGGCGCGGTTAGGTCGACCCATTTGGAAGTCGG
>VXTH01000193.1:0-2288 GCA_009837565.1 Chloroflexota bacterium
GTCCTGCTTCATCGCCTCCATGTTGGCGGCCGGCTTGATTGAGATGCCGCCGGTGTCGAACGTGATGCCCTTGCCGCAGTAGCCGAGCCCCGGTTCATCGGCTCCGCCGCGATGGCGCAGGATCAGGAACTTGGCCGGCTGGTGCGAGCCCTTGGCGACGCCGAGGAACGAACCCATGCCCAGTTCGGCGGCGGTCGCTTCGTCCATCACCTCGATCTCAACATCATGATCGGCCGCCCAGGCCTCGGCCCGGTTGGCCAGTTCCGTCGGAGTCAGCAGATTGGACGGTTCGTTGGCCAGATCGCGGGCGAAGTTGGCGGCGCCAGCCAGCGAGCGACCGTGCGGAATCCCCGCCTCGACGCCGGCGACATTTTGAGAATGAAGCGATACGCGCTCGAGCACGTTTGGCACTTTCTTCGGCGACTGATGTCGGTCGAAGCGGTAGAGCCCGAGGTCGAGACCTTCGCAGATGGCTCCGGCGATCTCCTCAGTGGTGAAACCGCACTCTTCGCCGTCCACGGCGACGGCAAGCGCGCCGGATGAGAGCGAGCGAGCCTTGCGCGCCCCGTTGGCGGCGGCGTGACGGATCTCGTCGAGTCCCATCTTCTCGGCCGGTCCGAGTCCGGCGATCACGACGCGGGAGGTCTCGGTCTTGCCAAACGTGTGCACGACGACGGTTTCGTTGACTGAGCCTGACAACTCGCCGGATTTGACGAGCGGCGCCAGGCCGCCGTCAAGCGCCTCGTTGAGCTGGCGCAGTGCGCCGCCATCGAGGATGTCGTCGTCCCTGGTTGCGAAGATCAGCAGGTGGTCGGCGGCGGCGTCAAGCGCGGGCGTGCCGCTAGCGGTGATATCCATGGGGTCTCTCAACAGGTCTCTAGAGGAACTGGGCCTGAACGGAATGGAACAATCCAGATCATCCTAGCGACCGCCCAGATGCATCAGGGTGTGTGGCGGGGAATAACGTGGCGAAATGCGAGAATTCCTGCGCGAGCTGGTGGCCGTCGCGGTTGCAGCGCTGGTCTACTACCTGGTTCGCGGCGCCGTCTCCGATCGTGCCGACGAGGCATTCCAGCGAGCACGCGACATTCTCGAACTGGAACAGCGCTTCCGGCTCGACTGGGAGACAGCGATCCACGAGGCAATCCTCGGCTCGAGCGCCCTGATCGATTTCGCCAACGGCACGTACTTCTGGGGGCATATGCCGCTGCTGATCGTGCTCGCCATCTGGCTCTGGCGGTCGCATCGGATGATCTGGCGCAGGTTCCGCAACGCGTTGCTGGTCTCGGCCGCTGTGGGGATGGTCTGCTACTTCCTCTTCCCGACTGCGCCGCCGCGGCTGATGCCCGAACTGGGCTACGTCGACACGCTCGCCCTGCGCGCGGCGCCCGCCTACCAGGCCCAGGAGGTCGGCCTGTTTGTCAACCCCTACGCGGCACTGCCCTCGTTGCACGTCGGCTGGGCGCTGCTGGCCGGTCTGGCGGTCTGGCAGACCTCGAGACATCCGCTCATGCGCGCGTTCGCAGTCGCTATTCCGCTGTCGCAGAGCTGGGCCGTCGTGGCGACGGCCAAC
Organism: Chloroflexota bacterium; assembly: GCA_009837565.1. Taxonomy (GTDB): domain Bacteria; phylum Chloroflexota; class Dehalococcoidia; order Bin125; family Bin125; genus Bin125. The sequence goes on from VXTH01000193.1 coordinate 1,574, forward strand.
CATTGGACCCTGGACGCCTTCGCCGGCTCTGCCGTCTGCGCGATCGCCTGGTTGATCGTCGCGCTCAGCCATAGGCTGAGCTTGAGAACGCCGATCCAGTTCGGCCGAGGTTGACCATGCAGATTGTGACGACGGAATCCGTACCGAACCAGGAGATTGCCGAAGTGTTGGGTCTGGTCAGCGCCAACAGCGTGCGCTCGCGCAACGTTGGCCGAGACATCCTGGCCGGGATCAAGAGTCTGTTCGGCGGAGAGATTCACGCCTACACCAAGCTCATGAGCGACACGCGAGTGCAGGTCCTGGAGAAGCTGGAAGCTTCGGCCAGCGCCATGGGCGCCGACGCCATCGTGTGCACCCGGATGATGTCCTCCGATGTCGGACAGAACATGGCCGAGGTTTACATGTACGGCACAGCGGTCAAGTTGAAGTAACGGCTTTAGTCGGCCCGAACCGGCCACTCGGGATGTGACTTCAGCCGTTCCAGGATGGCCACGCCGACGTCGTACTTGTGCAGCAGCGGCAGGCGCTCGAGCTCTCCCGACGCATCGATCAGCACGACGCGATTGGTGTCGACCTGGAAGCCGGCGTCGGACTGGGTCACGTCGTTGGCGGCGATGAAGGCGAGGCCTTTCTTCTCGATCTTGGCCCTGGCGTTTTCGATCAGGTCGTCGGTCTCGGCGGGGAAGCCAACCTTGAGTAGGTGCGGCGCGTCAAT
>VXTH01000193.1:2298-2684 GCA_009837565.1 Chloroflexota bacterium
CGCCCACGGTTCGGCCGATCGCCGAGCGCACGGCGGCGGCCAACTCGATCGGTTCGATCAGACGCCCCAGGCCGCGCCCGCCCGAGGCGAGCCGCCCAATCGCGGGACCGGCGATGAACGTGCCGCGCGCCTTGAGCAGTTCGAGGTTGGCCTGCACCGAGGGACGGGCGTACATCACCGAGTCCATCGCCGGTGCGACGACCAGGGGCGCGCTGGTCGCCAGGGCTGTGAGCGTGACCGGGTTGTCGCCGATGCCCTGGGCCAGCTTGGCGATCGTCGTCGCCGATGCCGGGGCGACCAGCATGGCGTCCGCGCGGCGGCCCATCGCCACGTGCTGCTCGGCGGGCGCCGACGGATCCCACAGATCGGCCGCCACTTCTCCCTTG
>VXTH01000186.1:0-2675 GCA_009837565.1 Chloroflexota bacterium
TCGCTCAGACGAACCATGGCGGCGCTCCTATCAGTCCGTTGGCAGGCTAGGGCGCTTCCTCGATCGTCGCCGACAACGATCCCCGGCAGTGGGGAATCCTCGGGTCGGGCCCCCAGCCGTGGATCTGATCCTGGTGCTGCTTGACGGTTTCGTAGTCGGCCGTTTCGACGATTCCGCGCCCGTGTCCATCGATCATCGAGGCGATCGCGAAGGCCTTTTCTTTTGAGTAGCCGAAGACCGCGCCCAGCATCTCGATCACATACTCGTAGGTGTGGTCATCGGAGTCGTGCAGGAAGAGGTGGTAGCGCTTTTCCAGTTCGCTGCCGCGTTCGGCGTCGATATCGTCCTCGACGACAACATCGGGCCGCGGAACGGACGGCTGCGAGGTCATGCGGCAGCCTCCTGCAAGGCACGCATCTCCGGGGCGTCAAGGTCGCCGTTGGCCCAGAGTGCGGACGCTCTGCGGAAGGATGTCCTGGCCCCCTGAAGTTCGCTCTTCGCCGTCTGCGCTCGTCCCCAGCGGAACAGGTCGCGAGCCGTGGCGCCGCGATCGAGCCGCTCCTGGAGCAGTTCCATCGCTTCTTCCGTCTGGCCCGCTCGCAGCCGTGCTTCAACCAGGGTTTCCTCGAAGACATCGCGCTGCGCGTTCGAGCCGCCCAGCGTGACCAGCAGATCGCGGACGCTCGACAGCCCGGTGGCTGCGGCCTCGTAGTCTCCCTGTCCGAATGCCGCCAGTGCCTCCACGACCGGCGCTACGACCGACCCGGCGGTCGTGTGTCCTCGCTCGGCCGCCTCTTCAAGACCGTCGAGCAGTTTGCCCAGGCCGACCTGGTCGCCGAGCGCTGCCAGAGCCATCGCCCGATGTACGTCGACCCAGGCAGTGCCTGGGCGAGGGAACGCGGTCTCGGCCAGGTCCGCGATGGCGCGCCAGTCGGGATGCTCAGTACCGTTGCCGCCGACCGAGTCGTGCAGCCGACAGCGCCAGAGCAGCGAGGCGGCGTCGGCGACACCGCCCAATGCGTCGCCCTGCACGTCCGCGCCGGGCCGGATCGTCTCGTCGTGCAGCGCCAGCGCATCGGATCGTTGGCCATTGGCCAGCAGGAAGAGCGCCTGATGCCAGGTCAGGTGACGATAGAAGCCCGCCCGCTCGGGAAAGTCGGTCAGCCAGTCGCCGAGGAAATCCGAGCCGCCTCCAAAGTCATGCTCCTCGAAGAACACATGCGACATCGCGTGCGCCGCTTGACCGTTCTGGCGGCGCAGGTCTAGAGAGCGTTGAACCAGCCGACGCGCTGCTTCCAGTTGGTCCATCTCGTGGTTGGCGAATGCATGCCAACTCAGGAACCACCAGTCGTCGTCTCCGTACGCAGAGGCGAGGCTGTCGAACTTGTCCAGCATTCGCTCGCGTTTCTCGACGCCACCGCCATAGAAGTTGGCGCCGAACCATTGCATCAGGATCGGAGCGTCGCGCGGGGTCTCGCCCAGATGCTCATCGATCAGCGCCGGCGCCTGCGATCCCTTGCCCCGAGCCGTGGCTCCGAGGATCGCGACATGGCGCTGTTCGCGCGGCGTCACGTGCTCGGCGAGTTCGTGCGCCTGATTGGCGAGCTCGGCCGCTCGCTTGCCCTGCCCGCGAAACAGATGGAACAGTCCGAGCTGCGCGTGAGCGACGGCAAAGTCCGGGTCGAGCTCAATCGCGCGACCGAGCGCCTCGTCCACGCCAAGCGTGTATGAGAGCATCCGATCGACGCCCTGGCGGTATGCTTCGGCAGCTTCCTCGGAGGTCGTCAGGGGCAGTCCCCAGGCGTCATTGGGCAGGCTCATCGATTATTCCTCGGTATCCCGGTGTCGCGCTAAGCGTAGCTGGCAACGGAGCACGACAGTCGCGGCGACTGGATAGGCTGCGAGGGCGATGTCAACGCTCGACGATCCGGGAATCGTCCGCCGGGCGCCGCACCTGGCCGAGTTGATCGGGGCCCAGCCGGCCGCGCCGCTCGACCAGGACCGCGCGCGAGGCGTGCTGTTGGGCTTGGCCGTCGGCAATCTGCTTGGGCTTCCGGTCGAGGGCGCAAGCCGCTCGACCATTCAACGCTCCTATCCGGCCGGCTTGCGTGAGATTGACCCGCGCGAGCGCTATCGGCCGATGGACGACGACCTCGCCCAGGCGGTCGATCTGGCCGAGGCGCTCGCACGCGACCCGGATCCGGTACTTGGCTTCGCCGACCGACTGGTCAAATGGCGAACCGAGAACGGTCGCGGGATCGGGATCATGACTTCGACCGTGATTGACTACCTGGAGGTTGGACTGGGGGTGCTCGGCGCACCCAACGCGTTCTGGCAGGAACGCGGCAGTCCCGAGACCCAACCGAACGGCGCACTGATGCGTTGCGCTCCGGTGGCGCTCAGGCACGCGCTCGAGCCGCAGGCATTGATCACGCAGTCAGCGCTGACCTGCGCCGTCACGCACTTCGCGCCGGGCGCGCAGTGGTCCTGCATCCTGGTCAATGCCGCCATCGCCATGCTGCTCCGAGGACACCAACCGAGCCGCGATGACCTGATCTTCGCCGCCACCCAGGATGGAGCGCCGGCCGAACTGATTGCCTGGACGCTGTCGGTTCCCGCCGCGATCGAAGAGCGGATCGCCGACGAGCGGGTCAGCGGACACACCTACCTCTGCA
>VXTH01000275.1:0-19181 GCA_009837565.1 Chloroflexota bacterium
ATTATGGCGAAGGCCAATGCGCTGGTATCGGTTGCACCCGAGGGTGGCGCCATCTGCCGGGTCGGTCGGAGCTATCGTGAATCTCGACGTGACGCATGCGGGGCGAGACTTAACAACTCCGGTATGGGACTACGGCTCTATCGATTCCGGCTGTTAGTAGGCATCAGCCAGTTCATGCCGCTGTTGGCTCTCTGCGTCGCGCTTGCCACGGCCGTCCAGATGCTCGCTCCAGATGTGGCAATCGCGGAGGACGAGGAGCCCCAGGCGATTGTCGTCCGGCAAGTCGATGCGGGAGGTTCCTTCACCTGCATGTTGACCACGGAACGGGAGTTGATCTGTGCTGGGCGGAACACGATCGGACAGACGTACGCTCCAACGGGTCGTTATGAACAGGTGAGCGCAGGAGGGTCGCACGCATGCGCGCTCAGTGTTGTAGGCACGCTGTCGTGCTGGGGCTGGAATGCCGCAGGACAGGCAAGGCCTCCTGGCGGATCGTTCAGCCAAGTGAGTGCCGGCAGATTCCACACTTGTGCAATAGACATCGCGGGCGCATTGGCCTGCTGGGGAGGCAACGAAGAGGGACAAGCAGACCCGCCCCAGGGCAAATTTTCGCTGGTCAGCGCAGGGTTGTACCACAGCTGTGCCATAGACGAGGGCGCAGAACTGATCTGCTGGGGGTCGCCGGATCTGGGCCGGTTGCAGGTCCCGGCAGGCCAGTTTATCGATGTGAGTGCAGGCAGCGATCACACCTGCGCGATCCAGCAGAGCGGTGCAGTCCAGTGCTGGGGCGCCCGCGGCGTTGGCCAGACCGATGTCCCATCCGGGCGATTCACGCAGATCAGCGTTGGCAATGGACGCTCGTGCGCGTTGCATGACGACGGCGAGGTTTCTTGCTGGGGATTCGGCAAGATTCGCCCACCTGACAGGGTGTCCGGTCGCTATCAACAAGTCAGCGTGGGTAGCGGCCACGCCTGTGTTGTCACCGAAGCGGGGGGTCTCGAGTGCTGGGGTGGTGATTGGGATCGGCAACTGGAAGCGCCAGCGGGGCGCTACACGCGGATCACGGCGAGCGAACGTCAAGACTGCGCACTTGATGCCGAAGGATCGTTGACCTGCTGGGGAGAGGAGTTCTTGCGTTTGCCGGACCCGCCCGATGGCCGGTTCACCAGCGTGAGCGCCAAATCTGCTCACGTATGCGCCGTGTACTCCGATGGCGGGCTGACCTGTTGGGGCAATGACAGTGCTGGTCGGGAAGACGTACCGGCCGGCCGTTATAGACAGGTCAGCAGCGGAACCCATCACAACTGCGCGATCAGTCTGCAGGACGAGTTGACATGTTGGGGGTCGAGCACTTTTGGCCTGACGGACGCCCCATCGGGTCGTTTCTCGCAAGTCAGCACCGGGAGCATTCATTCCTGTGCGGTCGATTTCAGCGAACAGGTGCAATGTTGGGGCTCAAACGCTCAAGGTCAGACAGAGGTACCCGGGGATGCCTACCGACAGGTGAGCGTCGGGGGCTTTCACACATGCGCGATCGCGCAAAACGGAGAACTCGACTGTTGGGGCTCGAATCGATACGGACAGTTGCTGACTCCGTACGGGAGATTCGCCGAAGTGAGCGCCGGACGGGAACACTCATGCGCGCTGAGCGACCGTGGCGAGGCCGTGTGTTGGGGCAAGAACGACTTTGGTCAGGCCGATCCGCCCGGCGGCCAATTCACGCAAATCCGCGCCGATCGCCTTCACACCTGCGCGCTGCGACCGGACGGTGCGGTCACCTGCTGGGGCTCCGATCCGCTCTACGGCACGCCCCTGGCGCGAGGGCCCGTCACTTCATCTACCGAAGACGCTGACTCAGTCGGGCATGGGCGAGGAGATAACTCCGTAGCGGACGAGGCGGATCAGTCATTGCAGGGTCGTGTTGCAGTCCAACAGGCACGTCGACAAGACACCGACGTAAGGACCGGAGCCCGACTGATGCAGGTCTCTGTCGGAACCCGGATGATTTGCGTCTTGACCGACGCAGGTCGGCCCATATGCGGAGGAGACCTCGACCACCACCTGCGGGGTGTATCGCAACTGACCTTCAGGCAGCTCAGCTCGGGCTACACCCACTCCTGTGGTCTCCTTGAAGACGCTTCCGTGATCTGCTGGGGCAGCAACGAGCACGGCCAGGCGGATGCTCCAGCCGGCCGTTTCAGTCAGGTCAACTCGGGCGGGTCGCACTCCTGCGCCCTCCGCGAAGATGGAACGCTCGTCTGCTGGGGCCGCAACGATCACGGCCAGCGCGACACTCCATCGGGACAGTTCAAACAACTTGACGCTGGTCCGCGACACAGTTGCGCTGTTGCGGTCGACGGCGGCATTTCGTGTTGGGGTGAAAACAACCACGGCCAAAGCGATCCGCCGAGCGGACGATTCATTCAGGTTGGTACAGGTCGTTGGCACAGCTGTGCCGTGGACGAGCATCAAGCATTGCACTGTTGGGGGCAGAATGGTCATGGCGAGACCGATTCGCCGCGGGGCAGGTTCACGTCCGTCAGCGCCGGAACCGATGCCAGCTGCGCTGTGTCAGCTGATGGTCTGCTTCAGTGTTGGGGAAAGACATGGTCAGGTAGAAGCAATCCCCCGGAAGGGCGCTACCTAACGGTAAGCACGGGGTTCAGCGAGAGCTGCGCCATCCGTGAGGACGGGGCGCTGAGCTGTTGGGGGGTTGGATGGAACGGTCAGGCGATTGCCCAGGAAGGACGCTACACGCAGGTCAGCGCCGGAAGGGAGCACAATTGCGCCCTGGACGAGGACGGGCAGCTGGCTTGCTGGGGGTGGGTTGGGAAGGAAGCAGCGAACGCGCCCGCCGGCCGTTACGTACAGGTCAGCGCGGGAGGATGGCATAGCTGCGCATTGGACACTGTTGGGGAGTTGCGCTGCTGGGGCGAGAACCTGTCAGGTGAGCTGGATGCTCCGCAGGGCGCCTTCAGAATGGTCGACTCAGGAAGGGATCATGCGTGTGCATTGAGCGAGGAGGAGACACTGAGTTGCTGGGGGCGCAGCGAGCACCAGGCGACCGATGCGCCGGAGGGCCGTTATACGCACGTCAATGCGGGAGGTGGGTACAGCTGCGCCGTCGGCATCGATCGATTGGTCTCCTGCTGGGGCTGGAACGCCGTCGGCCAAACCGAATCGCCTCCCGGACCCTTCGCCAGGGTCGACGGTGGCAGCCGCGATACCTGCGCATTGACTGAGAGTCGTGAGTTGATCTGTTGGGGGGCGCGCGGTCCTGGCAGCGTCCCCAACGGCCATTTCGAGGACCTGAGTGTCGGCGACTCTCACGCGTGCGCCCTCTCGGACAGGGGTGAGATCGTCTGTTGGGGCAGCAATAGCTTCGGCCAGACCGATGCGCCGCCCGGACAGTTCGTGCAGATCAGCGCCGGCAAGGATCACAGTTGCGCCATCCGGACGGATGCAGCACTCGTCTGCTGGGGCGGCGATCAGTTCTACGGCACGCCGTTGGCGCGCGACTATCCGGCTCGGATCGTTGCCCGGCTGTTGGAGAGCGGCACGATTGAGTTCGGCTTCCAACCTGTTGGCGCGGAGCCGATCCTGCCCAGATCACGATTCTTCCCTCCAGATGTGAGGGTCAATCGTTGGCTTATGTCATCTGACATCGTCCACGGGGGCGAAGTCATTGGCCGAATCGCAGCTCGTTTGCTCGAGAACGGACGCGTGGAGTTCGGTTTCGTCTCTCCGGAGGGTGCGCGCATATTGCCGAGTCGGCGAATGTTCCCAATCGGCGCCCAGGTTGACACCTGGCTACGGAGTGGGTCGTTCAGACTTGCTCGTCCGTAGGTCGCCCGGCAACTGGCGGACCGCCGCACGTCTTGATCCAGAGCGATGGCTATCCCGACTGCCTTGGGCTCCAGTAGGTTGATCCAACTCAAGGATGCTGAGCGCCTGACCTGCCAGTATGGGATTCTGCAGGGAGATTCGTCGTAGCCACGAGCGGCCGGTCAGAGGCCGGCAGGTGGGAGAGACGCAGATCGGGCGGCGGGACCAGTTCCCAGGAGTCTCCCCAGCAGATCGCCTGACCCTTGAGATCGAGGGCGCAGGCGTGGACGCCACCGACCGTCACGTCGCGGTACAGGCCCGCGGGCGCAGAGAGATCGATGTTGGGGCCGGAGAAGAGATCGACGAACGAGCAGACAAGTACGCCCGAGCCACTGATGCCGCAAGCCTGGGTATAGCCGGAGGCGAACCCATGGAACTGCCCGTGGGGCCCGGCATCCCAGGAACCGCCTTCGGAGCCCCAGCAAGTGGTGTCGCCGGTCTCAGACAGCGCACAGAGATGGGTTCCACCAGCATGGATCTGCGCATACTCGCCCGAAAGATCGACAGCGGAGCCGAATCGAGTCAGACCCCAACAGGAGATCTCTCCACTCTGGTCAAGGGCGCAGCCATAGCCCGCGGCGAGACTCAAGGACTGGAACCGGCCTTCAGGAACCGTCAACCGCTCCCATCCGGCATGTCCCCAGCAGACGATCTCGCGCGCGGTCGTCAGCGCACAGGTGTGTCCTTCCCCTTCCGATCGTGTGCCATCGGCGATGCCGCCGGCGCTGATTTTCCGATAGCGGCCTGCAGGAGGTTCAGCCTGTTCGTTGTGGTTTCGACCCCAGCAGGTTGCAGTACCGCCTGCGTCGAGTGCGCAGTTGTGATTCAGGCCCGTGGCCATGGACACGAACCGCCCCCTAGGTGGATCTGACTCGCCCCAGGCGTCCCAGCCCCAGCACTCAATCGTGCCTCCCGTGCGGAGCCCGCAGGTGTGCGCGAGTCCGGCGTGTATCTCCGAGAAGACGCCGTCCGGAGCGTCGAGCTGGCTACCCCAATCTGCACCCCAGCAGACAACGTCCCAATCGCGCGTCACACCGCATGAAAACCAGTCGCCGGAGTCGATGGCGATGAACTCCTCCTGCGGCGGCTCGTTCGCACCGGGAACGTTGTATCCCCAGCAGACGGCCTGGCCAGTGTCCCGCAGCGCGCAGGTGTGCGAGCCGCCAGCGGACAGAGCCACAAACGTACCCTCGGGTGCGTTTGTACGACCATCCTCCTCTTTGCCCCAACAGACCGCTTCGCCCACCTCGCTGAGCGCGCAAGTATGAAGCCATCCAGCGCTGACGACGGAGAACGTTCCGTCCGGCGCGTCCGACTGGCCCAGCCAGTTGCTCCCCCAGCACTGCACGTCGCCAGTCCTGCTTAGAGCGCAGGCGTGCAGCGCGCCCGCGCTGATTTGAATGAACGTGCCCTCTGGCGGATCCTCTCGATCGATCAACTGCATGCGCCAACAGTCGATCTGACCATCAACGGTGAGAGCACAAGACACGTGCAAGCCGATGCTCACCGCCGATACCCGCGCCTTGGCGAGCTCTGGTTCGAGGTACGAGCCGAGGCCACAGTTCAGACGTCCGAACTTTGTGACCGCGCAAGTGTCAAATCCACCCGAGTCGATCGCTTGCAGACGTCCTTCCAGCCGCTCCGCGATTCTGTCCCCATGCCGTCCCCAGCACACAGGACGATCTTCAGCCGTGAGCGCGCAAGCGTGGCTGGTGCCCAAGCTCAGACGTCCGTCGAGCTCCCACGGCTGGATGCCTCGTGCCTCCGCGTCCGCCTCAACAGCAGTCAATTGGTCATCGTCTGAACGCGCCAACTCAACCGGGACGTCCGTCGGGCGTTCATCGCCCCAACAGACGAGTTCGTGCCTCAAAGTAATGGCGCACCCGTGACGCTCGCCCACGGTGATCGATCGGTAGGGTCCAACATCGGCAATGACCTGACCATCGCTGTTCTGTCCCCAGCAATTGACCTGGCCCGGTACTTTGAGCGCGCAGGAGAACACATCGCCTGCAGCCACCGAGCGGAAGCCATGTCCGCGCGAATGCCAGTTGCGTTGGGGGTGAACTCCACGACCCCAGCAGATCAATTCGGTCTGCGTTGTGATCCCGCATGCGTGGCTCCTGGCCACGCTGACCATGCTCCAACGCTTGCCCTCTGGAATGTCTTGAATCGGGCTGTCTCCGGAACCACCCCAACAGAGGAGCGTGTCGTCGGTGGTGATCCCGCAGGTTCGTCTGTTTCCGGCGCTGACCGTGGAATATTGTTCATCCGGCACATCCAGATGGGAGCCCTGGTTGCTCGAGTCGTCGCCCCAGCACAACAACTTGCCATCGGTGCGCACAGCGCAGGCGTGGTCAGCACCCATGCTCACCGAGCTGAACCTGCCCTCCAGAGCGGCCAACACGCGCGTCAACCTGCCCCATGCGAGGCCCCAGCAAACGACTTCACCGTCGGAAGTCAGCGCGCAGGCGAGCCGACCGTGAGCGGATATGGATGTATAGGGTCCTTCCGCTGAGTCCGACCGCTCAGAGGACTCTACGCCCCAACAGATAACCCGGCCGTCGAGCTGTTCCGCGCACGTCCGATCGCTCGCCGCGTCAACTGCGCGAAAACGCCCGGGTGGCGCCGCAATCAGCGATTCGTCGCCTCCCCAACATGTCACCTTGCCGCTGAAGTCGCTGGCGCAGGCATGCTCGTAACCGGCGCTGAGCGTTGCAAACCGACCAGGCGGCGCTTCCGTTTGCCCCTTGTCATTCCGGCCCCAGCAGATCAGCTGATCGATCACGCTCAGGGCGCAACTGAAATCCTCGCCCGCGCCGATTGCCCGAAACCGGCCGTCGGGCGGGTGAATCCTCCCCCCGCTGGCGCGTCCCCAGCAGATCACTTCGCCAACCTCGCTCAGCGCACACGCGTGTTGCTGGCCGGTCGTAACGGCGAGGAAGCGCCCCTCCGGCGGGTCGAGCGTGCCACTATGGTCGTACTCGCTGCCCCAGCACGTGAGCTGCCCGGTGGTCCTCAGTCCGCAGGTGTAGCCGTAGGCAGCGCTGACTGCCGAGTAACTCCCCGGTGGCGCATCAAGCTCACCGTCGTAGTTTTGGCCCCAACACGTAAGTTGCGAGTCGAGCCCGAGTGCGCAAGCGTGCGTGCCCGAGACAGCCAAGGTCTCGAATCGGCCTTCTGGCGCCCCGGTCGCGACCCTCCTCGAAGCGCTCCAGTACGAGCCTCCCCAGCAGTCGATCAGGCCGTCTTCATCGAGCGCACAGTTCACAGAGCCGCCCGAATAGATTGATTGAAAATCTCCTGCCCGCGTGCTGGACAGACCCTCTCTTCTGTTGCCCCAACAGACAACGTCGCCGTCTGTTGTCAACGCGCAGCTGTGCGCGGACCCCGTGGCGACCTGCACTGCCGTGCCGCGCTCAAGAGCCGTAACTGCTCTGGGACGCAAGTCTGCCGGTTCGGTCCCAATTGCCAGGAGTCCGCTGCGGAACCACTGACCGGGACTCGCGCGGAGTTCTGACAGGGAGAAGTAACGGCGCTCCGCGTAGACATCGTCGTTCACCAGGCTTCCGCGCAACCTGTAGGAGCGTCCCCAACCAGGCCGAACGGCGACTTCGACTCGCCCGCTGCTCTCTCCGCGGTGGGTGGCTTCGGCGCGCAGCCGAATCCATGCTTCTACTCCCGTGTCAGAAGGTCTGCCGCCGTTGATCGTGATGGCACTGCTCGTGATCCAGGTCCCTGCGGATTGTTCGAGCTGACCGGCATTCACTACCCGAAGCACAGGCAGCAGATCGACGGCATCGTTGTCTCTTGCTTCGAGAGGCCGGAAGCCGACTTCGATTCTCTCGCTTGAGTCACCGGCTGAGTTCGCCTGCATGCGAACGATGACCCGGCCGATCACCTGATCTCGAGTTGAGGAGCGCACGTCGTCATGGAATGTGGGAACACTGCCGGGTGGTTCATTGGCGTTGGCCGCAACGGCGGAAACGTTAACCAGTCCGATTCCAGCCAGGATGCCGAGCCACCCGCAGACAGCACCAATGGACGGGCACAGGACTCTACCGGGGGCTCCGGAGCGCATCGACCGCCTCACTCGTTGCCCAAAGCGCCCCGGAAGTGAGCCTATTGGGGGCGTCGCTCTGTGCCCGATCCTACCCATTGGGTAGCGCGCAACCCGGGGGTGTGGGTTCGCTCACGGATGCAGCCAATTCCCGTGCGGACCAAGACACCCCCCGCGGTGCGCCCTGTCCGAGACAATGTGATGTGGCTTCGGCTTGGATTAGGCGCCCTGTTTCGGACTGCCAGATTCAATGCAGGTGCCTCTGTCCCAGCTCGTTGGGCGCACACGCAGCAGTCTCACGCGTCATTTGCAGCGGCGCGTGGATCTCGTTCAGCGCGCAGGTACATCTGCCCAGGAGCCAATCATCCAAGCGGCGCTGCAACTCAACGGCTCTCGATTCTGTCCAGTTGGGTAGACCACCGGCTCCAGGGTGATCTCGCCGGGGCCGAGTTCCGTGTAGCTGGAGGGACGGTACGGTCCCGTCACCGACGGCCCCCGCAGCGGCGACCGATCGAGTAGCGGTGGTCGTCGTGCTGGATCTCGCCCACGCTGGCCGGCACGTTGGCCGGCAGCAACGTGCGCAATCATCATTGGGGGATAGGGGCCTCCCGGCCCGAGGAGACGATCCTCCCGCCGTTGCGAGCCTCAGCGGGGTCGTTGCCGCTCCCTCACAGCTCCACGCTCACTCCTATCAGCGCGAATCGGGATAGTGGCTGATCTGAGCGGTGGGTCGCTATTCACCGCTCTGGGCCGACTCCTCTCGGATTGCGCGCTCGAGCGCATCGATCCACGCGGGGAGCGTCCCGCGGATGGCACTGTCGGCGTCGAACATGGCCTGAACGGCCTCTGCAGTGACAACGGTCGGCAGAATGCTGATCTGCGTGGCTTCAGCGAACAGACCCGTCTGCACGGGGAACGGTGTGCCGTGGCCCCAAAGCAAAGTCGTTGTCGTCAAGTAGCCCTGCTCCAGCGCGTGTGACCAGAGCACAAACGAGAGCCGTCCGCTGTACAGCATCGCCAGCGGTGTCGGGAACTCCGCGGACACTGCGGCGAGCACGATGTCCGGTCTTGCCGCGCTGAGCGCTTCGGCCATCAAGTAGGCGGTGTTGGAGTTGAGCGCGATCGCACCACCTACGTCATCGGTCGCATGTGCGGTGATAGTCGCCAACGAGTCGTCGGCGTCGCTGATTCGCACTCTGATTACGGAGCCACCGTCATAAGAGATCTCGAGCGAGTCGCAGCGCTGCTCAAGCCCCGTATTGGAGGGCTCGTGAATGATGCACAGGAGATCACCACTGACCTCCCGCTGGCGGAACTGCTCAGCGGCCGTCCGGCCGACAGCTGCTTCATCGAGCGACACGTGGGCGATCGACCCGACAGCGGTCGCTGATTCAGCGCCCGAGTTGAACGTCACCACTCGGACGCCGGCCTCCGATGCCTCCTGAAGCGCCGGTAGCAGCACGTCAGGCTCGGCGAGCGTGGTGGCGATCGCCGCGGCCCCGTCTTCGACGCAGCGACGAATGCCGTCGGCTTGATCGACGCCCTTCGTGTACATCTCAGCACGCAGGTTGATGTCGTTCCAGCGCCGGGCGTCAAGCAGGGCGCTGTACACCTGGAACCAGAAGAAGTCTTCCTGCACGCCATGCGTCAACACGCAGAACAGGGTGTCGCGGTCGAATGGGCGGCTCACCGTCGGCGTGCCGGAGATCTCAAACGGACCGATCTCAGCAACGCTGGGCGGGGCAGGTTCCTCGGATTCGATTGTGACAACGGAACTGGCGTACCAGCGGTTCACAGTGGCGTCACCGGCCAAGAACCGAAACTCCGGCGACAATCGGTCGCCCCAGCCCGGGCTATCAAGGCCCTCCAACTGGGCTTGTGGATCGACCGGGCGCGTCTGCAGTGCGACCTCTACGCGACCGTCGTCCAGTTTGCGTGCGACGACCCGGACTTCCGCAGTGCTGCCGCTGGTTGCCCAAATGAGTCCGGTGGCGCTCGCACCGATGATCAGACCGACCACGAGACCAACGAGTGTGTGCCGATGACGATTGATCATCTTCCATCCTCCTGACATATAAGACTAATCTATATCGGTAGGTCTAAATAGATTGACAAAGTGTGCGGAATAGGTCAAGGCTGTTCCAACTCCTTGTTGTCTCAACACACGAGAGATGAATCCGACACAACGACCTGCATCACCCACCGGCCCGCCCGTGGGTCAGCCGCTCACAACATTTGGACGGCAACGCCTCTAGGCGCCGAGACATGCTGCTTTTGGGCGCTGAACGGCGGGCTCAACCCCCAAGCTCTTGTGTTCGACTGCCCCGCTCTGCAGAGGGTCAAGACGACGCCAGCGTGGCGATTGGATGAGAGTGACCGGATCCGAGGTGCAGGGGTCGGTGACCGAACGGTGTCCGACGCGGAGCACCCTGGAAGCACTCCTGGCCGGTGTTTCTCAGCGAGGATCAGCGTTCGAGCGATGGACTCATTCAAGTTCACTCTTCAGTTGATGCCATCTGCGTGAGGTGTCCACTGACCGGGCCGGCGATTCCTTCCCAATAGCTGCGGAGGTAGCCATGCACGGCGCGGATTGCGTAGCTGTACTCGATCGTCGTGTATCCAGTGGCATCGAGGTAGGACGTGTCCGTGCTGTTGGTGTTGGCGACCAAGACCTCCCACTCGGGGTTGCGGTTGTCCGGGTGCGCGGTCTCGATCCGGCGGATTTCGTATCCGGTCAAGCTCAGCGTGACCGACTGCCAGGAGAGATGGCCGGTGCTCCAGGTTAGCTGGACGCCGTTGCCCGTCGAGGTGGCAGTGAGATCCACTGGCCGTGGCGGGTTAGGGATCGTGACATCGACAACATTTGAGTACCCGGACTCGGTTTGATCGTCGCCCTCGCCGCGGAGGGCGCTCACTCGGTACTCGTACTTCGCGCCATTGACATTGGCCGTGGCGTCCACGTACGAAGTGTCCGTCTGGGCAGTGTCCTCGGCGACGGTGGTCCAAGTCGTCGCATATTCGAGGATCCGTTTGCGCGATACGCGGTATCCGCCGACCGTATCCGCGTCCAGGGTGGGCGCGGTCCAGCTCAGCGTTACCCCGGCTGGCTGAACGCTGGCCGCGAGCGAGGTGGGCGCCTCGGAGGGTGCAGCGGATGTGCTCGATGCGTCGGTTTGCGTGTCGGACTGGCCAAGCACCGAACCGGAACAGAACAGGAGTAACGCGGCGGCGAGGACGGCAAGGGCGACGCTCTGGCAAGCGCGCGCTGGGAAGTGCGTCCGATGCATCACGACGAGTCTCCCTAGGCCATGCGTTGGCGCGGCTGACATTGCGATCCGCGAGGTTGCTCTTCGGCACCCTCCACGGCCAGACGAAGAGGGCCAGGCCCATCGAATCGCATTCCCAGCCGCACATTGCGATAAGGATCAGGCCGATCCTCCATCGAC
The DNA here is from genome assembly GCA_009837565.1 of Chloroflexota bacterium. Taxonomy (GTDB): domain Bacteria; phylum Chloroflexota; class Dehalococcoidia; order Bin125; family Bin125; genus Bin125. Next base: position 11,389 of record VXTH01000275.1, read on the forward strand.
CTGGCTCATTGACATCATCATAAGAGATCAGATACATCTATCTATATGACATTGCAGAACAGATAGATTCTATTCGTGGGTTCTGCGAAAGGAATGTGCGATGACCGTTGAGGCTCTCGGACGCTCGATACGCCACAGTCCCCTTGCCGCGATATTCCGACGTGCGAAATCGCCCTTGATCATCGCCGGGCTGGCAGCGCTGCTGGCGCTGCTGGTCAGCTCGGCGAATGTCAGTCCCCAGTCGTCGTTCAGCGTCGTTTCGCTCTCATTCCAGGGCAGTCCCAGCGGCGATGTCTATGTGACGGGTGACCAGATCAGCATTCAGGTCGAGTTCAGCGCCATGCCGGACTGCTGCAACACCACTTACCGGCCGACCCTGAAGGTGCAGATTGGCAGCAACGAGCGGACGTTCAACGGCGGATTCGATGGCGAAGTCGCCTACTTCCGGTACACCGTCACAGACAGCGATCTCGACACTGACGGGGTCTCCGTGGCCGCCGATTCCCTGGACGGCAACATCGTCGTCTCCGGCGACACGATTGATCTGGACACGGTCAGCCACGATGCGCTCAACGGCGGCAACGCGCACCGCGTCAGTCATCCGCAGCCGACAATCGACTCGATCGCCTTTGACACCACGCCGACCGGCGACGTCTACGAGGCCGGCGACCAGATCGAGGTCAAGCTGGACTTCAGCGCCAACGTGAGCCGCGAATCGAGCGATCCGCTGAAGCTGAACCTGAAGGTGGGCGACAACGACCGTCCGATGCGCGCGAGCTACAGCGGCAGCGAAGTCACCTTCTCCTACACCGCCAAGACCACCGACTACGACACCGACGGCGTGTCGGTCGACGCCGATTCCCTGACCGGCAAGCTCAAGGTCGGCTCCGTAACCTTCGATGCGTCCGAGATTGACCATGACGCGCTTGACGGCGGGACCACGCACCTGGTCAACCGCGCCCCGCCGACGGTTGAGTCGATCGCGTTCGATTCGACGCCGGCGGACACCCTCTATCTGACCGGTGAGACGATCGAAGTCGAGGTCGAGTTCAGCGAGACCATCGGCGAGGACTCCAGCGATCCGTTGACCCTGGACCTACAGGTCGGCAGCAACACCCGTGCGATGTCCGCCAGCATCGACGACGACACCGCCACCTTCAGCTACACCGTCACGAACGCCGACTCCGACGTCGACGGCGTGTCCGTCGCCGCCGACTCGCTGGACGGCACGATCGTCGTCGACTCGATCAGCCTGGCGGCGTCGTTGATCAGCCACGCCGCGCTCGACGGCGGCGATGGCCATCGCGTTAACCCGGCGGCGCCAACGATCGAGGACATGGAGTTTTCCAGCACCGGTCCCTACACGATTGGCGACACGATCAGCATCGAGGTCGAGTTCGATGCGACAGTCGAAGGCGACTCCAGCGATCCGCTGACGCTGACCCTGCAGATTGGCGACGACCAGCGCACCGCTACCGGAATCTTCGAAGGCAGGTTGATCTACTTCCAGTACACCGTGGTCGCCGACGATGTCGACACCGACGGCGCGGCCGTAGTCGCCAACTCCATGAGCGGCACGCTGGTCTACAACTCGATCTCTTACAGCGGTTCTGACATCACCGTGTCCGCCCTGGACGGCGGCGCCACCCACAAGGTCAATCGCGCGCCGCCGACGGTCAGTTCGATCACCATCACGAGCACACCGACCGACGGCGTCTATGAGACCGGCGACCGCATCTCCGTGACCGTCGACTTCGGCGAGAACCTGACCGAGGACTCCAATGATCGCGTCACATTGAAGCTGCAGGTCGGCACGCGAGAGCGCACCCTGACCGGGTCGCTCGACGGTTCGGAGGCCTACCTGCGTTACACGGTCGTGGCCGAGGACTACGACATCGACGGCGTGTCGGTGATCGAGGACTCTCTCGACGGAACGCTGTCGTCCGGCTCCTACAGCTGGGCCGCATCGACGATCAGCAACGACGCGGTCGACGGAGGCAGCGATCACATCGTCAACCCGAACCAGATCACGGTCGAGCAGATCCAGTTCCAGGGCGCGCCGGATGACGGCATCTACGACACCGGTGAGCAAATCAGCATCGAGGTCGAGTTCAGTTCTACGCCGGAAGAGGTCTCTAGCGAGCCGGTCAAGCTGGCCGTGCAGATCGGCGACGAGGTCAAGTCGCTGACCGGCGGATGGGATGGCGCGTACGCCTACTTCCGCTACACGGTCACCGCAGACGACTTCGACGACGACGGCGTCTCCGTGGAGGCCAACTCGCTATCCGGCACGCTGATCGTCAACGGCAACCAAATCGACATGACCACGGTCGAACACGCAGCGCTCGCGGGCGGCGCATCGCACCTGGTCAACCGACCCGATCCGCTCACGCTCGAGTCGATTGCGATTACGTCCAGCCATGACGAAGACATCTACCTACCAGACGACGACATCGAAGTCACAGTCAAGTTCAGCACGACCGTGCAAGCGGATGACGGCGAAGTCACGTTGCTGCTGCAAGTTGGAGACAATCAGCGGACCATGACGGGAAGCTTCGACGGCACTCAGACAGCGGTGTTCAGCTACACGGTCCAGACTGTTGATTACGACTCCGACGGCGTCGCCGTGGTCGTCAACTCGATGAGCGGCGACATCGCCTACGGAGGCGGCAACTACACGTATGACGCCTCCGACATTCCTGTCCAGGCAGTCGAGGGCGGCGAGGACCACCGGGTGAACGTGCCGATTCTCAGGTCGGTGAAATGGAACTACGCTGACTGGCACGACTCGGACCCTGGTACCGACGGCGCGTACCACACCGGCGATGTCATCTCGGTTCATCTGGACATCAACGTTCATGTCGGCTTGAATCTCGCCAACCTGGCTAACCAGGCGACCCTCAGGATCCAGCTGGGAGACGAAGAACGATTGGCGTACTACACCAGCGGTGGACGCGGTCTAGGAATCGAGCGATTCGACTACGTCGTAACTGACGACGACTCCGACCTTGACGGCGTATCAATCCCAGCGAATGCGCTCTCCGGCGAGCTGTTGACATCCGGCGGTCCCTTGATGGACTTCAGTCGCTACGAACACGATGGCCTGAGTTCGAAGTACCGGGTCAACCCTGACCCCGACATCGAATCGGTTGAGATCACGTCCAGCCCGGAGAACGACACTGGATACACGGTCGGCGAGTCGATCGTGGTCAGGGTGAGCTTCTTCCAGGAAGCCGAGATTGGCGACATCAGCATCGACCAGATACCCGTCCTCGACCTCACGCTGCACGGTGATGGCGGCGACGACGACGACGACACTCGCGTCGTTCAAGCAATCGCGAGTGTCGAATCTGACGCACGATACGAATGGATCGACTTCGTGTACTCGATCGATGAGGCCGATCTGGCGCTTGACGGCATCTCGATTGCCGCCAACTCGATCGATGCGAACGGCGTGTCAATCACCCTCATCGAGGATGAAGTGGCAGCCAACCTCCGGCACGACGCCGTGGCGCAAGACACCAGCCAGGCCATCGACCCAAGGCTGCGGATCGTCTCGGTCAGCTTCAGCTCTGAGCCTGACGCCGATTCGTTCTACGTCCTCGATGATGAGATCACCGTCACTGTGACCTTCAGCGAGAATGCGCTGCTCGCCAGCAACAACCCGCGCAGCGTCCCATCAATCACGGGTCTGGACTACGACGAGGACGACTCGACAAAGGCGCGAACGTTCGTCTACCAGAGCGGCGAACGGACCAACACCTGGGTGTTCAAGAGCACGGTCGCGGCAGGAGACAATTCTTACAACGGGATCAGCCTCGACGCAATTGATGCGGACGACGATCTGAACGACCGGATCAACTCGTGGTCCGGCGCCGATGTCCTGCTGACCTTCAACGGCCTGGACAAGGACTCGACGCAGCAGGCATACGGCGGTCCGATGGCCACCTCGGTCCTCGTCACCTCGACGCCCGATTCCACCGACGGCTACGAGGAGGGCGAGAAGTTCACCTTCGAAGTGAGTTTCGACGATGAGCTACTGGTCATCGAGACCGATCCGGAGATCGACATCAAGGTTGGCGACAACGTCCGGACCGCGGAGCTGATCAGCGGTCATGGCTACGTCAACATCGACAAGCTCCAGTTCGAGTACGAGTTCGACGGTGACGATGAGGATTCCGACGGGATCGAAATCCTCGACACCTGGTTTATCGTCGCTGGTGATTTTGATCGCGGCTACCTCCTGACCGGCGACCCGTCCGACTCGAGCACATACAGCCAGCCAATCTGGAAGTTCGTCAATCCGTCGGCCGGGACGCTTACCAGTCACAAGGTCCAGTCCTCAAGCTCGTCCGGAATCTCCTGGTTGCCGGGCGACTAGCCCGGGCTTTGAACCGCCCAAGCGGGCCCAGGCCGTGTCCTGGGTCCGCCTGGCCTGAATCCCATACATCGCTGATTCAATCTCGATCTGGAAGAACAAATGCAATATCCAGCCCACACGATCCGCAAACACCTTGGTTTGTCCCTGCTCGTCGCAGTCGGCGGCCTGCTGACCGCGATGGCGGTGTCCCTCTTGCCCGCGTCAGGGAACACGCTCCCGAAGCCGAGCGACGTCGACGTCGAGGTCGTGTCCACTGGTATGAAAGTCACCTGGGAGGAGCCGGACACCTCGAACGCGACGCTGCCTGGTCAGCTCCTCAGCTACAAGGTCGAGCGCAAGGAAGGGCTGTCGGGCGAGTGGGAGGATTTCGTCAACGACACGAAGAGCACTACCACGACGCTGATCGACACGACCGGAGGCGACAGCGGGCGCTTTGAGGCGGGTATCGCCTACTACTACCGCGTCTCCGCCATCTACGACGACGGCAATGACGGTTCGACGACCAGCAACCCCTCGCACCACGGCGTGCGCGTCGCTCCCAGCTATCCGATGCCTACCGACCTCGACCGCGATGACACCACCAACGGCACCGAGCTGGAATGGGTGCCGCCGGACCTGTCCTCTCCCTCTCTGGACGGCATCCCCGCGCTGAGCGGATACCAGGTGACCGTGAACGGCAGCTCCGGCTCAACCCACACGCTGGCCAGCACCGCCTCGACCTACACACACTCGAGCGGCGACTTCAAGGACGACTACGAGATCATCGCCATCTACGGCAAGTTCGAGTCACGTGAGGCGCGCTTCGACCAGGGCACTCCGCCCCCGGTGCCGGCGCCCACGAACCTGAGCGGTTCAGCCAAGAACCAGGGGCTCGAGATTACCTGGGACGCGCCGGATTTGTCCGACATCGACCTGGACATCGATATCGTGGGCTACGAGATTCTGCGCCGCCGCGCGAAGCCCGCCTTCGAGACCCACGACAGCAACACCAACAGCACCTCGACCACGTACCTCGACAACCTGACGGAATCGAACGGCTTCTTCATCGCCGGTCAGGAGTACACCTACCAGGTGCGGGCCATCTACAAGGACGATGACCACTACGAGTACCGCAGCGATCCATCGGACTCAGCCACGGTCTCGGTTCCCAACTACCTGAAGCCGGACAACTTCTCCAGCGAGGTCTCGGGAGGTGACATTGAGCTGGAGTGGGACGCGCCGACGATCAGTTGGAACGCGAACCGTCACGGGTTGACCGGATACCGGCTCACGATCACCACGCCCAGCAACACGTCCACGACCGTCAGCCTCGGTACGGGCACCACTTCGTATACGTACGATCCCGGCGCAAACGGCACCTACACGTTCCAGATCGTGGCGATCTACTTCATCTTCAGCAGCGGATTCGATTCGACGCTTGAGTCCATCGGAAGCGAGTAGGTCCCTGCGTACCGGCAATGAAACGACACCATGTGCAGGCGGACCCGGGTCTGCCTGCACTGTGGTCGACACGAGAGGGATAGCGAGCTAGTTCGAACGACGGAACGTCGGAGCGCACTGCGCGCAGAGGATCGAGACGGAGTTTCCCATGTCGAGCAACACACTGCTCACCGCGTTCACCAGCCGAAGTGTCCCGCTCATCCTCCTTGTGCTCGCCTCGATCGCCGCCCTGATCCTGGTGGCGGAGCGAGCGCAGGGCAGCTCCCTTCCTGCGCCCACGAACCTCAGCGGTGAGGCCGTGACGACCGGTCTCAAAATCAGCTGGGACGCGCCCGACTCCACTGAGACGATCACTGGCTACGAGATCCAGCGACGCCGCGGCAGCGCCGACTACTCGGTGTTGGTCGACAGCACGGCCAGCACCAGCACGGAGTACACCGACACCTCGGGCGAAGGCGTGGATTTCAGCTTCGTTGCCGGACGAGCATACGACTACAGGGTCAGAGCCATCTACTGGACCTCGTCCAGCGGTGAGACGCGTAGCGATCCGACCGACGCCGTGACAGTCACGGTGCCCGACTACCTCGCCCCGACCAGTCTGACCGGCACTGATGTCGGCAAGGGACCGCTCCTGGAGTGGACGGCACCGACCATCTCGTGGGAGTCGAATCGCGCCGGGATCAGCGGCTACGTGCTCAGGATTATCCCGCCCACGCACGGAGCCAGGAGCGCCGCCATCGACTCGGACGACACCTCGTACCACTACGGCGCGTCGGAGTCCGGCAGCCACGACTTCCAGCTCCGAGCCATATACGGCATCTTCAAGAGCGAGGCCGCGACTGTGACCGTGGACGTGTCCGATTAGAGCCCGACCCGATTGCATGGACTCCGCGTGGCCAACGACTTGCCCGTGGCGACGCGCTCAGTGGGCGGCTCGCCGGCGCCTCAGCGGTCTCATCGCCATCGGTTCGTTGAACGAATCCATCCATTGCGAGTGCTAATGTGAGTCGGCAGACCAACAGGTTCCGGGAGACAGCCGACGACGCGGATACTATCTGGCGCGCCCTCGTTCCCGAAGCCGACTGCGACCGCGACCAGGCGGCCCGCGATGCGGACAACAAGTACATGACGCGCCTGTTCTCCGGCATCGCCCAACACCTGAACGCATCGGTCCGGTTCAGCGCCGACGAACTCTGGACGCTGGCGAACATCTCGGCCTGGGCGCGCTGGTTCGTGATTGCGGCGTCGTTCGGGCTGATCGGATTCCGTAACGACTACACGGACATCCAGTTCACCGTGATGATGACCGGGGTTGGCATCGAGATCGTCGTCAACACGGTGTTTCACTACGCGGTCTGGAAGCGGAAGCGGCTGCGCTGGCAGTGGCTGCTCGCGATGGCCATTCTGGACGTCGCCCTCGCGACCCTGATGGTTGGCATTCGCGGCGGACTCGATTCGTACTACTACGTGGTGTACTTTCCCATCCTCGCGGTGTTCGCCGTAGCCTTCACTTCCTTCAGGATCGTGGCGACATTCACTGCACTGACCATCCTGGCTTATGTATTCACCACGCTGTTGACCGGCGACGGTATTCAGACCGAGCTCAGCGAGCATCGAGACCTCTACATCCGAATCGTCTTCCTGTTGCCGGTGGTCGTCTCGGTCAACGCTGTGGCCAAGTTTGAGCGCAGCGGACGCCGGGGCGCGCTGCAGCGTGAACAGGCACTGCTCAACGACCGGCTCGAACTCTCGCAGACGATCCACGACACGGCCGCCCAGGCCGCATACATGATCGGCCTCGGCGTCAACGAAGCGATTCGAATCGCGGGAACGAGCAACTCGGAACTCAATCAGACGCTGGAGGCCACTTCTTCCTTGACCAAGTCGGTGATGTGGGAGTTGCGACAACCGATTGACGCCGGCGCGCTCTTTGAAGGCGCCACGCTCAGTCGCGCCCTCCGTGCGCATGTCC
>VXTH01000275.1:19191-22589 GCA_009837565.1 Chloroflexota bacterium
GTCCTGACCTTCGGCGCGATTTCGTCCATGACCACCGAGTTGGAGATCGTGGGCGAGGAGCCGCCTCTGCCTGTAGACACTCGGACGCGCCTGTTCTCGATCGCCCACAACTCGCTGGCCAATGCGCTGCGCCACTCTTCAGCAAGTCGCCTCACCATCCGGTTGCAATTCGACGACGACGCGGTGCGCCTGACGGTCAGCGACGACGGCGTTGGACTGCCGGACGACTACGAATCTCGCGGCCGTGGGTTCAGCAACATGAGGCGCAACGCTGAGCGAATTCGCGGGCAACTCCTAATCGAGTCCCCTGGTAAGGACCAGGGCACGACCATTACTTGTACCATCCCGGCGAATCCGTCCGGGACGCCCGCTAAGTCTGCCGAGTCGTCGACGTAAGGCGACTCCACGAACAGCGAATCCTGGAGGCCCACCGAAACGTCGGATGGGATCCGTGCCGGCTACAAACTCAGGAGATCACAAGTGCATCACCTGTTTCGACAAGTGCGGTGAACCATCACCATGTATGATCAATTTGGTATTAAGATCAGTCGGCTGAGGTACTCTGTATGGCGATCCTGTTTGGTATTCGCTAAGAGACCTCGAGCTTGGCGGCACAACTGGGGACGGGATGACGACTTCCCCGGGGGCTCGACGCTCCGTCCGAGACGCCATGTCAACGCGGTCCGCTGAGCGGGGCCCACTGTAAATCGTGGAGTAGGCAACGATGTCGCTTGCAGCATCTTCGAGCCAACCGTCCTCAGAGTCGAGCGAACGGGCGGACCAAGCTACGCCGATACGCGTCCTGCTGGTCGATGACCATTCCATCGTCCGTCAGGGGTTGAAGGAGATCCTCGACCGGACGGACGAGTACGAAGTCGTGGGCGAAGCCGCAGACGGCGTGCAAGCGGTGGAACTCGCCAAGGCGATCGCGCCCGATGTGATTCTGATGGACCTGATCATGCCGAACAAAGACGGCGTCGAAGCGAGCCGGGAGATCCTCGAGGCCGTGCCAACGACGCACATTCTGGTCCTGACCGCGTCAACCGCAGACGACGCAGTGATCAACGCGCTGGCAGCGGGGGCCTCGGGTTACCTCCAGAAGGTCTGCGATCGCGAGGATCTGCTCGCTGCGATCAGCGACGCCGCTGAAGATCGTTCGAGTGTCTCTGTTGGCATGCTCCGCCGGGCGCTTGGCGCCGGCCAGGCCGCTCCAACGAGGGGAACGGGCACAGGGGGAAAGCTAACAGCGCGTGAGCGAAGCATCCTGACCCACTTCGCGAAAGGCAACTCCTACGCCGAGGTTGCCGAGATCATGGGCAACAGCGCGGTCACAGTGCGGAACACCATCTATCGAATCGAGCGGAAGTTGGGTGTGACCACCAAGCAGGAAATCGTCGCCTGGGCTGCATTGAACGGGTTGCTGGACGATGACCTTTCGGTTCGGAAGGCTCCCGGTCGCGATTAGAGAGGTCCGAGGCAAGGCCCAGGGCGTCCTCTCAAGTTCTGAACCCGATCGACAGGACCCTGTGCACCTCACGACCGTGCTGTCAACCTTGCGATGCGACCTGACCAACGCATGAGTTGCGACGGGACGCGGGGTAAGGGCGTGTCGGGCTGTGCGACACCTCCTGCAGATGCGGCTCGGTGCATCACCGGCTCAGCGAGACAAACGGGTACACATCGGCGACCGCTATGGCCAGCGCCCTCACTCGTCCGGATTGAGCGGAGCGACTGCGGGCGGCGGACGATCGCGGTCACCGCTAATCCAGATGATGGCGCCGCTCTGGATCGGGAAGTCTGTGCCAGGTTCCGGACGCTCGGGATCCGCCGGAGCATATGACAGCCAGCTGCGTTGGCCGTGCAGCCAGAGATGGATCGCTCCGGCGCCTCGACTGGCGAGCTGCGGAAAGAGCGCCGAGGCCAGAATCTGGTTGGGCGCCGTCCAGACGGTGAGGTCGCCAACAACGATGCTGGTCAGACCGTCCAGCCCGGTGACGTTCTCGGCCGCGGCCACCACCCTGACAACATCGTGCAGCTCGGACGTTGACGCGAGAAGCAATCCCTTACCAGAATCGCCGAGAACGAGGAACCTCGCGACGGCTACGCCGCGCACGATCTCATGCTCACGCGAACTGAGTTGGAGCATGTCCAACGAGCCCGCAGCATCGAACGTCACGCCGTCCCCGGGAACGGTCGGATCCGACGAAGCCACCAGCTCGCCGAACTGGTCACGCAGGACGACGGCCGCGATCAGGACTTCGCCAGCTGCCGCAATCAGTTCCACCCTCTCACCCTGACCAGGGACGTAGAAGAGCAGTCCCTTCAAGCCCTGTCCGAAGGTGAGTTTGGCGCCGGGATCGCTCTCGCGATAGAGCTCGAGCGAGAGGAACACGGGGTGACCGACGACGATGATCTCGACGGCCGTGACGGCCGGCACCGGGATGCTGCTAAGCCTCAACTCGACTTGATAGTGACCGAGCGCTGCCTCCTTGCTCGACGTCGTCAACGAGACGACAACCTGATCTTCTTCACAATCGAGCGCCCGGATCGCGGCTAGCCGCCGCCGTTCCTCCTCGTCCGGTTCGTCTTCGTCGTCCTCGTCTTCTGGGTCGGGCGGATCGCACTGCTGTGTGCGCTCCGCTTCGATCAGCGACAGATCCGCATCCTCAGGGCCGGCGACAACCTCAACTTCGACGTCTCGACGGTTCAATTCAGTGCGGTTGCCGACCGAGTCGAGCCCGGTGATCACGATGTTGACCGTCCCGCCCGCGGAGGCGAGGTTTCCGCTCGGTTCTCCCGCTCTGAGCCCAGCGGGATCGCCGGCGAAGTTCAGCTCGAGTGTGTTCGAGCGAGCGTGGCCGTCCGCGCCGATCACGATCGCGTAGACGTCGATGTGACTGGCGTCCTGACTGACGGGCCGGAGCGTGAACTGAGTGAGCGCGTTGGCTGGATTCGTCGCCGCATCGTTACCGCCGTAACGCAATGTGTGTCGATTGGTCTCGCTCGGACGGTCGGACTCGCGCCCCATGTCAGCCTGGGTCGCGACGATGATGATCGAACTCACGTCATGGTCGTTGGCCATGTTGCCGAGCGAATTCTCGACCGACAGCTCGAGATAGGCCGTCTGGCTGCGCTTGAGCGAGGTTGAAATCCGCTTGCCGCGCTTCGCGTGGTCTTCCCGGCCCGGACGCAGGACCGCTGAGTCGATCGGTTCGCCCGGATTGCCGATCTTCAGAGTCGCCACGGCGATCGGCAACGGCTCGGCATCGTCTTCGTCGGCAACCGAGGCCGAGAGCGTCGCCCGACCGTCGGCCGTCCCCAGCGGAATCGCGAGCCGCACGACGATTGGTCCAAGATCGCCTTCATCGTTTCGTGGACCAGCAAACTGGGTGCCAGCG
>VXTH01000263.1:0-2667 GCA_009837565.1 Chloroflexota bacterium
ATGTACAGCGTCTCCCGACCCCCGATCGCGTCAGCCACGATCCCCCAGACCGGCGCCAGGATGCCCTGTAGACCAAAGGCCATGAACACCCAGCTGATCACCCGTCCGAAGTACTCGGGCCGCGTATTGGTCATCATGATTGCCTGGTTCAGCAGCATCACCGCCGACCGTGCGCCGCCGGCGATCGCCGAGACGATCAGCAGCACCGCGTAGACCGGCGACCAGGCCGTCAGCCAGATCCCGCCGGCCAGCGCCAGCGCCGAGAGGAACAGCAACGGCCAGGCCCAGCGACCTCCCACCATCCCGGCCAGCATGATGTTGATCGGCAACGCCGTCACGCCCCAGATCGTGCCGATAATCAGCGCCTCGCTCTCGGAACGGCCGAACTCCTGGTCCAGCAGGCCGGGCACCAGCGTCTGCAGCGCAAATCCGGTGACCACGATCAGTGTCCAGAACAGCCAGAGGCTGCGCAGGTTTGGTCGCCGCGTGATGTAGGTCAGGCCGGCCAGCATCTCTGTGGCCATCGCCTTGCGTTCCTCCGGAGGCGTGGCCCGTCCGCTGCCGCTGATCATCAACGTCAGGGGGATCACGATCACAAACGGCACCGCCACCAGCATGTAGAGAATGCCCGAGTTGAGGCCCATCGAAACGACGAGAATCGCGGCCAGCGCCGGCCCGATCACGGCCGCGATATTGATCGACATGTTCTGCAACGCCACCGCGTTGGGCAGCAGCCGCTGCGGCACCAGCTCCACGACCCACGACTGACGCGCCGGGCCCATCAACGAGAATGTCCCGCCCATTAGAAAGGTCGAGCCGAACAGCAACGGGATCGTGATGCTGTCGCTGACGATCAATATGCCGGTCACGACGATGATCGCGCAGGGAATGATCTGGCTGCCCAGCACCAGCGGTTTCTTCTTGTACCGATCGGCGATCACGCCGCCAAACGGTCCCAGCACCAGTTGCGCCACCATGCCGGCCTGCGCGAATCCCGACGCGGCATAGGAGCCTGTGATCTCGTAGGCCACGATCGGGACCAGGTAAAACGTGGTCATGAAGGCCGTCGTCGCCATCAACGACCCGATCCACAGCAGCCGGTAGTCCCGCACGGCAAGCGAGGCGAAGGTATCCCGCAGGCGATTCATTAGCCTCAGGCTAATCGCCGCTCGGGATTGCGGCTCGCGGCTTCTGCCCCTCCATCAGCACGATCGGCGCAACCTGCGCAGCAAACAGCGGGCTGTACGCGGGGCTCGGAGCAGTCCTCGGTTCGGTCTCGACCTCCGGATGGGCCGACGCGTTCGCGACCGTGGCGGCGGCCGTCCCAACTTCGAGCGACAGCCGCCGCGTCGTAATCCAACCGAGGAACATCAGTGCAGTCGCCCCAACCACGATCACGCCGACCAGCAGCAGCGTCTCTCGACCGCCGATAATGTCGGCGATGATGCCCCAGGCCGGCGCGGTGATCGACTGCAATCCGAACGCCATCAGCACGTAGGCCATCACCCGACCGAAGTACTCGGGCTTCGTGTTCGACATCATGATCGCCTGGTTGACGAGCATCACCCCCGAACGTCCTGCCCCGGCCACCGCGCTCAGGATCAGTACCAGACCGTATGTCGGAGCCCACGCCACCATCCACAGACCAACGGCCATCAGGATCGCCGTGCCCAGCAGCAGCGGCCAGGCCAGGCGTCCTCCAACCAGACCCGCGAGAGGAAGATTGATCGCCAGCGCGGAAATCCCGAAGATCGCGTTGATCAGCACGGCCTCGTCGGAGGAGCGTGAGAATTCCTGATCGAGGATGCCTGGCATCAACGTCTGGATTGCGAATCCGCAAATCACGATCACGAGCCAGAACACCCACAGAATCCGCAGCCGCGGATTGCGTCGCAGATAGTGGAAGCCGTCCGCCAGCTCCCGCCGAGGCGATCGCCGCTCGACGACCTTGGGCATCGTCCGAGGCAGGAGGTGGTTGAGCGGGACGACAATCAAGAAGACCAGGGAGATTCCGAGGTACACGCCGCCGGCATTCACGTTGAATGCGACTACCCCGACCGAGGCGAGGGTCGGCCCCAGCACCTGGGCGATATTGATCCCCATCTGTTGCAACGCGACGGCGTTGGGTACGAGCCGACCGGGAACCAGCTCCGCCACCCACGACTGGCGAGCCGGACCGGTCAGCGCGAATGTCGCCCCGCTCAGCAGAGTCGAGGCAAAGAGCAATGGAATCGTGATCAAGTCAGTCGCGATCAGTACCCCTGTGCCGGCGATCACCACCAACGTCGAATACTGACCCATCAGCACAATCGGCTTCTTCGGGAACCGATCCGCCACCACACCGCCCAGCGGCGTCAGGAACAGCATCCCCACGCCGTTGCCCATCGCCGCAAACCCCGAGGCCGCGTACGAGCCGGTCAACTGGTACGCCACGATCGGCACCAGCACGAACGTCGTCATGAACGCCGTTGTCGCCAGCGTCGAAGCAATCCACTGGCGGCGGAAGTTCGGAACCGCGAGCGCCGCAAAGGTGACGCTGAGTCTGGTCATCGCTCGAGCCTAGTCGCCGCCCGGAAGCGGCGTCGTCCGTTGTTTCTGCCTGCCCATCCGCACGACTGGCGCAAGCTGAGTGGCGAACGCTGGAGTCGGCGCCGGTCGACCCGACCC
>VXTH01000159.1:0-2644 GCA_009837565.1 Chloroflexota bacterium
GGTGCGGGAACAGGTTGAACGACTGGAACACCATGCCGACTTCGCGCCGCACCGCGTCGACCTGCTTCAGGTCGTTGGTCAGCGGGACGCCGTCGACCACGATCGAGCCCTCCTGGTGATCCTCCAGGCGGTTGATGCAGCGGATCAGGGTCGACTTGCCGCTGCCGGACGGCCCGCAGATCACGATCCGTTCCCGCGGGGCGACCTGCAGGTCGATGTCGCGCAGGACGTGGAACGCGCCGAACCACTTGTTCATTTGGTCGATCCGGATGGCCGGTTCGCTGTCGCCGCGGGTGTGTTCGGTTTCTTGAACGGACATTGGGTCCTCCGCTCAGCGTTTGTCGGTGTCGAGGCGCTTTTCCAGGTTCAGCGAATAGCGCGACATGGAGAAGCAGACGATGAAGAAGAAGAGGGACGTGAACAGGAACCCTTCGGCGTCGACCTTGCCGATCCAGTCCTGGTTCTGCTGCAGCGACCGGGCGATTCCCAGAATGTCGAACAGGCCGATCAGGAAGACGAGCGTGGTATCCTTGAACAGGCCGATGAAGGTGTTGACGATGCCCGGGATCGAGATTTTCAGCGCCTGGGGCAGGATGATCAGCCGCATCGATTGCCAGTAGCCGAGGCCCATTGCCTGGGCGGCTTCGTACTGGCCCTTCGGGATGGCCTGCAGGCCGCCGCGAATGACCTCCGCCATGTAGGCCGAGGCGAACGCCGTTACGACGACGATCACCCGGATGACCAAATCGGGGCTCCAGTTTTCCGGCAGGAACATGGGCAGCAGGATCGCCGCGGTGAACAGCAGCGTGATCAGCGGAACGCCGCGTACGAGCTCGATGAACATGACGCAGAGTATGCGCACCGCCGGAAGGTTAGAGCGCCGCCCCAACGCAAGCAGGATCCCGACCGGCAGCGACAGGACGATACCCGACAGGCCGACCGCAAGGTTCAGCATGAAGCCGCCGAAGCTCGATGTCGGCACCGCTTCCAGACCGATGCCGCCGACCAGCAGAAAGACGGCGATGACCGGGTAGGCGAGCGAGAAGTACCGCAGCTGGCGCGCGTAGGGGATGCTGTCGAACAGCAGCGGCAGGAGCGCCGGGATCAGAAGAATGACCGTCAGGTTGACGCGCCAGTATTCGCTCGCCGTGTAGAAGCCGTAGAGGAACTGGTTGATGCGTTGGTCCAGCCAGGCCCAGCACGCGCCGTCGGTCGTGCATTCGCGGCCGGTGCTGCCGCTGGCGTCGGCGTGGATGAACGCCCAGTCGATGAACGGCGGGATGATGGTCCAAAGCAGGTACAGCGCCAGCAGCGTGAGCGCGGTGTTGAACCAGTTCGAGAACAGGTTCTCGCGCAGCCAGCCCAGGGTGCCCGTGGTGGTGGCCGGCGGCGCGCGCGCGGCGAGCATGTCCTTTTGTGCGCGATGGAAGGGCTGAATGCTCAAGGTTCGCGCCTCACCGTTCGACCAGCGCGATGCGCGCGTTGTACCAGTTCATGAACGCCGACGTGAGCAGGCTGAGCGAGACATAGACGACCATCCAGCTGAACACGATCTCGATCGCCTGGCCGGTCTGGTTCTGGGCCTGGGAACCGATGCCGACGAAATCCTGGAAGCCCACGGCGAGCGCGAGCGAGGAGTTTTTCGTCAGGTTGAGGAACTGGCTCGTCAGCGGCGGGATGATCACCCGCAGCGCCTGCGGCATGATGATGAGCCGGGTGGTCTGCCAGCCCTTGAGGCCCAGCGAGCCCGCCGCTTCGGTCTGCCCCTTGGACACGGAAAGGATGCCGGCGCGCACGATTTCGGAGATGAACGCGCCCGTGTATGTCGACAGCGCGAACCAGAGCGCGACGAGTTCCGGCGTTACCGTCAGGCCGCCGCGCAAGCGCCCGAAGCGGTTCGCGGTCGGGGTGTCCCAACTGATCGGCTCGCCGCTCGCGAAATAGACCGCCAGCGGCAGGAGCACGATCAGGCCCAGCGCGATCCAGCCGGCCGGAAGCCGTTCGCCGGTCGCCGCTTGGCGCTTTCGCGCCCAGTTCAGGACCGCCCAGGCCACCGCGACACCGGCCGCCAGCGCGATCAGAACAGCCGAGGCGCCCGGTTCGAAGACCGGGGAGGGGCCCGTGATCCCGGAATTGTTGAGGAATATGGAATCGCCGATCCGCAGCGTCTCGCGCACGGTCGGCAGGCTGAGCAGCAACGTCCACCAGAAGATGATCTGGAGGAGCAGCGGAACGTTGCGGGTGAACTCGACCCAGGTGGTGATGATCGTGCGGATCAGCCAGTTGGGCAGCAGACGCATGATCCCCGCCGCGAAGCCGATCGCCGTTGCCGCGACGATGCCGAGGGCCGACACCAGGACCGTGTTCAGCAGGCCCACGGTCATCGCCCGCAGCCACGTGTCGGTGGACCTGTATTCGATCAGCGAAACGCCGATGCCGATCCCGGCCGGGTCCGCCAGGAAGTCGAACCCGATGTCGAGACCTCGATTGTCGAGGTTGGTGCGGGTATTGTCGGCGACCCAGACGAGCGCCAGTGCCACGAGAATGACAATGACCGCCTGCGACAGAATCCCGCGATAGCGTTCATCCGTCCACAGCCGCGAAATATTGAAACCGGCAGCGGGGCCGGCTGGCGAGTTTGTTG
>VXTH01000139.1:0-2642 GCA_009837565.1 Chloroflexota bacterium
CTGACGACCGCTCTGCTCGCCGACCATGATCGGCTCCAGCGGATGCGGCGGGCGATGCTCGAGCTTCGCCGAACTGATGCCGCCCGACGCGTTGCCGAAGTGATCGTTGCTGTGGCAAAGTGACGTAACGATGACTCTGAACGTCCACTTCGTCGGCATTGGCGGGATTCACATGTCCGCCCTCGCGCACATTCTGCTCGATGACGGCCTTGTCGTATCTGGTTGCGACCGCGCCGACAGCCCGATTCTGCAACCCCTCCGAGATCGTGGCGCTCGAATCATTATCGGACATAACGAACATCACGTCACCACCGCAACGCACGTCGTCCGCACGGCAGCGGTGCCGGAGTCGCATCCAGAGATCGCCAGGACCATTGAACTCGGTATTCCACTGCAGACCCGTGCGGAGCTCCTCTCCGAAATCGCCGCGCCGCGTGATGTCATCACCGTCGGAGGCACGCACGGCAAGACCACGACCACCGCCATGATCGCCCACGCGATGCGAGCCTCGGGCCGCGACGCCGGCTATGTGATCGGCGGCGAAGTGCCCGGCTTCTGCGTTCACGCCAGACGCGGCAACGATCCCTGGCTCGTGCTCGAGGCCGACGAATACGGGCGCGCATTCCATCACTACGCGCCGCAGGTCGCCGTCCTGACCAACTGCGAACCTGACCATCTCGACTACTACGGATCACAGGCCGCTCTCGAAGAGGCCTTTCTGCGCTACGTCGGCACAGTGAAGCAGGGAGGAACCCTGATCGCCGGTGTCGATTCACCGCTTGCCGTCGACATTGCGTCGAAGCTCGAGGTTCAGCGTCCCGACGTTCAGATTGTGACCTGTTCCTCCCGTGTTCCAGCCGACTACCGGATCAGGTCGAACGGTGACGACTATGAGCTCGCCACTCCGAGCTCGACCATCAACGGACGTCTCAGGCAACCGGGCGAATATCAGCAGCAGAATGCCGCCGTTGCTCTAGCGGCGCTGGACGTTGCCGGTTTTGATGGCCCGGCCGCGGCCGAAGCGCTGTCAACCTTCAATGGGGTCAACAGACGCTTCCAGCTTCACGGCGAGTCCAACGACATTCTCGTGCTCGACGATTACGCCCACCACCCGACGGAGGTGTCTGCCGCCATTGCGGCTGCCCGCCAGCGCTGGCCGGACCGCCGCTTCGTTGTCCTCTTCCAGCCGCACACCTACACACGCACGTCGTACCTGCTCGATGGCTTCCGCAGCTGTTTCGCCGCTGCGGACATCGTCTACACGGTCGACACCTACGCCGCCCGGGCGATGTCGGGCGAGGAGATGACCGCGGAGCAACTGGCCGGTGAGATCGTTGCGCCGAAGGCGAGCTACGCCGGATCGGTCGAAAGGAGCGCCGAATTGGCCGCCGACCAGGCCCAGGCCGGCGATCTGATCATCACGATGGGCGCCGGCGACATCGACGCCGCGGGACCAATCATCCTTTCTAGGCTGGGCGCCGATTCGTGACCAGATCGCAGATCCTTCAGGCACTCATGCAAGAGTTGGGAGCGCTACATGGCGAGCCCCTCAGCCGGCACACATTCGTCCAGGTCGGCGGACCGGCAGAGTGGTTCGTCGTCGTCCGCGACCGTCAGGCGCTGATCGACGCGGTTCGCGCGGCACGTTGTTCCCAGGCATCACTGACCATGCTTGGCGCCGGTTCCAATGTCCTCATCAGGGACGGCGGAATCCGCGGCCTGGTGATCAAGAACGAAACCCGAACCTGCCACAGGGTCGGCGAAGCGATGATCGAGGTCGACTCGGGCAGTCGCTTCGCCACGCTGGCCAGGTCGACCGCCCGCGCTGGCCTGGTTGGACTCGAATGGGCCGCTGGCATTCCCGGAGCGATCGGCGGAGGGCTACCGACCAACGCCGGCGCCTACGGTTCGGATCTCTCCGATGTGCTCGTCTCGATCACGGCGATCTCCCCTGACGGCCAGGTCGATGTGTACCCCGCGGACGAACTCGGACTCACATACCGCGACTCGAAGCTGCGCAGCGGCGAGCTCCGGGGACACATCGTCACGTCGCTCACGCTCCAACTGGAACCAGGCGATGTCTACGCATCCCTCGCCGAGATCGATCGCGTCGAGGCGCTGCGCAAGTCCAACGCGCCCAGCGGTCCGTCACTCGGATCGACGTTCAAGAATCCCGTCGGCGATCCGAGGACCGCGGGACAACTGATCGAAGCCGCGGACCTGAAGGGCGCGCGAATCGGCGCCGCTCAGGTCTCCGACTTGCACGCCAACTACATCCTCAACGTCGATGTCCGCAACGCGCTGGCCTCCGACTTTCTCGCGCTCATCAGGCGCGTACAAGACCAGGTAGCGGACCGATTCGGCATCCGGCTCGAACCGGAGATCGCCGTGTTGGGCGAGGAGGTCGGCATTGACGACTGAACCTGGCGTTCTCGGAATCGTGCTCGGCGGAGCCTCGGTCGAGCACACGATCTCGATTCGGTCCGCGAGGGCCGTGGTCAACGCCGTCGATCCATCTCGATGGCGCACGGTCCTGTTCGCGGTGTCCCGATCAGGCCGGTGGCTTGATCCGCAGGAGTCGCTGGCGGTGATGCAAGACATTGATCGCGGCGCAGTCGAGGAGATTCCCGAACCTACCAATC
>VXTH01000115.1:0-2635 GCA_009837565.1 Chloroflexota bacterium
ATGGAGATCCTGCTGACCGGCCGCCGGTTGTGGGGGGCTGAGGCGTTGCAATGCGGGTTGGTCAAACGAGTAGTGCCGGCCGACCAGCTGATGGAGACCGCGCACGGGATCGCTGACCTGATCTGCCGCAACGGCCCGTTGGCAGTGCGGACGGCCAAAGAGATCGCCGTGCGCGGCGCGATGGGCATGTCCTGGGAACAGGCCTGGAGCATGGAGTCGCTGCTGGGCGCTCGCGCCTTCGGCAGCCAGGACGCAATTGAGGGGCCGCGCGCATTCATGGAGAAGCGCGATCCGGTGTTCACAGGCCGATAGGCCCATACGCTCCATAGGAATCGAGGAGACGATAGATGTCCGACCAATCCGATCTGCCGCTGATTTACGAGAAGGACCCCGCCAACAGGCGTTGCGTGATCACGTTCAATCGACCTGAGCGGATGAACGCGATGTCCCTCGAACTGCTCTCCCTGCTGCGCGACGCGACTGAGGACTTCAACAACGACCCCGATCTGTGGGTCGCGATCATCACCGGTGCCGGCGAGCGCGCGTTCTGCGCCGGCGCCGACCTGAGCAGCACGATTCCGGCCAAGGCCGGCGGCGCTCGCAACGAGCCGCTCAAAGTGAACGAGACCCGCAATCTGCACCGTGTGTTCAAGCCGGTGCTGTCGGCGATCAACGGCTACTGCATCGCCGGCGGACTCGAGTACATGCTGGGCACCGACATCCGCGTCGCCGCCGAGCACGCAGAGTTTGGTCTGCAGGAAGTCCGTTGGGGCATCGTTCCCGACGCGGGCGCGCACATCCGCCTGCCGCGTCAGATCCCCTGGGCCTGGGCGATGGAGATCCTGCTGACCGGACGTCGGTTGAGCGCCCAGGAGGCGCTGCATTGCGGTCTGATCAACCGCGTCGTGGCGCTCGAAGACCTGATGTCGACGACTCACGCCATTGCGGATCTGATCTGCGCCAACGGGCCGTTGGCGGTGCGGACGGCGAAGGAGATCGTGATCCGCGGCTCGATGGGCATGTCTTGGGAGCAGGCCTGGAGCATGGAGTCGTTGCTCGGTGCGAGGGCATTCGGCAGCGAGGATGCGATCGAAGGTCCCAGGGCGTTCATGGAGAAGCGGACGCCGCAGTTCAAGGGCCGCTAGTCCAACGTCGCGACCGCAGGCATCGCGCCGCGCGGGTCGATCTGGTCGTCGTCGGTGTTGAGGGTGCCGATTGAGGCTTCAATGCCATCGGATACCCGCGTCACCGCGTCTTCTGAGGTCATGCCAGGATTCGCCGTCGGTGGCAATGGTGTGTTGAACTGGAAACCGGGTTCGGCGAGTTGGCGGTTCCAGGCGTAGCGCATTTCTCTCCAGGCGCTGAGGAGCGTGCGCGGTTCTGGCATGTCGTCGGCCACTTCGCGGCTCAGCGCTTTGAGGTTGTAGCAGGGAACGCCGGCGAACATGTGGTGCTCGATGTGCATCTCCATGTGCCAGTAGAGGAATGACGAGAGAGGGTCGAGTTTGATCGTGCGGGTGCAGAGACGGAAGTCCGGCACGTTGTCTCGAAGCCCGGCGTGCTGGGTAGTAGCGATGAAGTACTTCCACCACGTGCCGATGAAGATGGCGCCGCTGACGACGATCATGAGCCACCAGAGCTGGAAGACGATAGACAGCACGATCACCGTTCCGTGAAATGCGAGCAGGAATCTCGCCCAGTTGACGGCGGCGCGATAGGTCGCGGGATGTACTTCTGAGAGCGCCCAGGTCCAGGCGGTGGCGCCGGCTCCGCCGATGCTGGAGGGCGTGTCCATGTCGAACTTGCCCATCGCCATCCGCACGGTGGCGTGCAGCAGGCGCAGCGCTCCACGCAGGTTGAATGTGAACATCTCCAGCAAGACCAGTGGATGCAACGACGCCTCCTTGGGCAGCAGCACCTCGCGGTCGCCGTCGGGGAAGAGCGTGTAGCGGTGATGGAAGGTGTGGCTCATCCGGTACTCGTTGTAGTTAAACCAGCCAAAGAGCGAGAACAGGCGCAGGAAGATGCGGTTGAGGCGATTGGTGCGGAAGACCGTGCCGTGGACGAGCTCGTGGCAGGCGAGGCCGGGGACGAAGGCCGAGACGGTACCCAGCAGCCAGAGCGAGACGCCAAAGGCGATCCACCAGCCCGACTCGAATGAGACCGCGACAACGGCAGCCAGAGCGACGATTAATGCGAGATGTCCCAATGACTGCTGGAAACCGCGCCGGTTGGAGCGCTCCATCAGTTGCCAGAGCGTGGGCTTGTCGATTGGCGATCGATACCAGCGGACGCGCATCGACTTGCGCACCTCGGGCAATGGCGGCCACTGCGGTGTTTGCGGCATCGGTGCCTCGGTCTTCGTCGCCATTGAGGTGGTTCCTTGCGTTCTGGGCTCAGGCTAGCGTCGGCGTATCATTCCTGCGGTCGGACGATCGGAGGCTGCGACGATGACTGACATGGCTGGCTACGGCGAGGGGACGATGGATGAGAGTATCCGCTCGCGGTTCGTCGACGGGGTCAACGGGCTGACGGTTCATGTTCTCGAGGCGGGTTGGGCGGACAGTGACCGACCGCGCATCCTCCTGCTGCATGGCTTTCCCGAGATCGCCTATAGCTGGCGCAAGGTGATGCC
>VXTH01000192.1:0-2627 GCA_009837565.1 Chloroflexota bacterium
GCAAATCAGCCCATCCCACCCGAAATTCCGCGCCCGAACATCCCCCGCAACGTCCAGTTCGATTCCAGCCGTGATGCGAATAGTGGGAGAGGAAGTGCAACATCCTGACCGGCGGATATGGACTCAGACTCTTTGCCGGCTTCGCCGGCATCGTGCTGGTCATGTTGGTCGTGTCCGCCGTCGTGTTCCTCTCCCTCTTCGGCGGGTACCGAGATGACATCGATCGTTCTGAGCTGCGCACTGCCGGCAATGCGTTGAGCGTCGAGATCATCCGCATCCTGCGACGGGCGGCGGTCTACGACCGAGAGCAGTTGGTCACGCTGATCCGCGAACAGGCCGAGCACGCCGGGCTGATCGTGATCCTGACCGACGGCAACGGCCACGTGATCCAGGGCTTCGAGCCGAGCCGCGGATTCAAGGCAGGTCATGCCGACGTGAGCTACGAGGACATCGCCAGTCAGGGCGAAACCAACATTTGGTTCGACGCCAAACTGCACATTGGAGGCGAGTGGCGGCCTTCGCTGGTCAGAGTGTTGATTCCCCCGGGCGCTGCCAGGAGAGCCGATTCCGGTGTGCTCATGACTGTCACGTTTGGCGACGGACGCGGCTTCGGATCGCTGGACGAATTGGTCGGCCGCCTGATCATCTCGGGGCTAGCCGGATTGGTAGCCGCAGTCGTCATCGCGATGGTTCTCTCAAGGCAACTGATGCGCCCGTTGGAGGCTTTGACTGTCGTCGTGCGCCGCTTTGGCCCCGACCGGTACGATATGCGCGCGGCCGAAACCGGTCCGTCGCAAGTACGCGAACTGGCCTCGGCATTCAACGCCATGGCCGACCGCGTGGCGGACAACGAGCGGGCGATGCGAGGTTTCATCGCCGATGTCTCTCACGAACTGAGAACGCCATTGACCTCGATCCGGGGGTTCGTTGAGGCGTTGCGCGATGGCACGGCGACCGATCCCGAGCGACAGGCGTCGTCGCTTGAGGTCGTCCATGAGGAGACCCAGCGAATGCTGCGCATGTTCGAGCAGCTGCTGGATCTCTCGCGGCTGGAAGCGGGTCAGTCGCGCTTGCAGCGCACGTCGATCGATCTGGGTGAACTGTTCGGCTACGTCGAATCGATGTTCTCCGCCCGGGCCCGGGAGCAGGGGATTGACATGCGACTCGATATCTCGCCGGCCGCCCCGACAATCGAGGCTGACTACGACCGCCTGGTGCAGGTGTTGAACAACCTGATTGAGAACGCACTGCGCCACACCGAGGCGGGCGCGATCACAGTTTCGGCGCGGCGAGCTGATGATGGTCTGGAGCTCAGCGTCAGTGACACCGGGGAGGGCATTAGCGCCGACGACCTCGAGCGCCTGTTTGATCGATTCTGGCAGCCCGAGTCTCGCACAGGTCCGGGAGCAGGGCTGGGACTGGCGATCTCCCGCGAGATCGTCCGAGCGCACGGTGGCCGGATTACGGCGGACAGCGATCTAGGCGCAGGCACCACGATCGTGGTCTGGTTGCCTGGCTAACCGCTGCTGCCGGTTCTCCCAAATCCTCGACGTGAAGGAACTGCGCTAGCTTGCACGGAATTGCGCATCTGATGCGAACGACCAAGCAATGCTCTATCTCCAGGCCGTACTCGGAATCATCCTGATCGTCGGCCTGGCGTGGGCATTGAGTGAGAACCGGCGCGCGTTTCCCTGGCGGACTGCCGCGGTGGGCCTGACCATACAGTTTGCGCTGGCTGCCCTGCTGATCAAGGTGCCTGGCTCGCAGATCGTGTTCGAATGGATCGGCGACGGCGTCGATGCGCTGGTGCGCTCGACCGAGGCAGGGACGACCCTGGTCTTTGGATTTCTCGGCGGTGGAGCGCTTCCGTTCGAGGAGTCGTATCCCGGCGCTGCATTTGTCTTCGCCTTCCGCTCACTGCCGCTGGTCATCTTCATCGGTGCACTCTCGGCAGTGCTGTACCACTACCGGGTGCTGCCGTTGATCGTGCGAGGATTCGCGTTCGTCTTGAGCAAGACCCTGAACATCAGCGGCGCAGCCAGCTTCTCGACCGCTGCCAACGTGTTCATCGGCATGGTCGAGGCGCCCTTGCTTGTCCGGCCTTATCTGCAGAACATGAGCCGTTCCGATCTGTTCATCGTCATGACCGGTGGTATGGCGACGATCGCCGGAACAGTCTTCGTCCTGTTTTCTGTGATTCTGGAAGGAATCATTCCCGATCCCGCCGGACACCTGCTCACGGCGTCGATCATCAGTGCGCCCGCCGCCGTGGTGATCGCGCTGATCCTGATCCCCCGAGGCGATGACGCGGTCGACGAAACCAGGGTTGAGTTCGCGCAGCTCTACGACAACGGAATCGACGCGTTGACTCGCGCCACGATTGACGGACTGAGATTGTTCGCCTACATCGTCGGCATGCTGATCGTGTTCGTCGCGCTGGTGGAGCTGGCCAACATCATCCTTGGCGCATTTCCCGATGTCGACGGCGCCGATCTCACGATGCAACGCATCTTCGGCTGGGTGCTGGCCCCGGTCGTCTGGGTGCTCGGCGTCCCCTGGTCCGACGCCATCGACGCCGGACAGTTGCTGGGCACGAAGGTGGTGCTCAACGAGCTGGTGGCCTATAT
>VXTH01000066.1:0-8040 GCA_009837565.1 Chloroflexota bacterium
ACCTTGAACTCTCCGGACGGTTCCTGACCCATTCTCATCCCCTCTCCCTCTGGGAGAGGGTTAGGGTGAGGGCCCATCGCTGCGCCGTTCAAACTCCGACCGAGCCTCGTCCAGCAACCGATCCCGATCCGCAATCTCGCCCTCGATCACAATGTGCTCCTCGCCCGGTCCATCCAGGTACCAGCGCACGTTGCCCAACGTCTCCACCCGCCGCACGCTGCGCAACTCGTCCCAGGCAATCGACTGTTGCTCCAGTCCCATGTGCAGCGCCGTCACCCCGTCCTCATGCACGATCACGGCCGTCGTCTGCCGCTGCCAAGTAATGAACACCACCGGCAGCATCGCCCCGGTCACGACCAGGAAGAAGACCGCCGCGCCGCCCGCCTCAGCACTGCCCGTCGCCAGCCAGACGACCCCGGCAATGATCACCGCAATCAGAGGGAAGACAAAGGTCGCGTTGTTGTACCACGAAGCCTGATACGTGTGAGCGCTCCGCACCCCCCGATAGCGCAACAGCGCCTCCGCGTCCTTGCGACGAAGAGGAGGCACCGGCAACTCCAGAAGTCCCCTCTCCCTCTGGGAGAGGGTTAGGGTGAGGGCCACACCGTTGCTCAGGCGTGCTCGAGGATCGCCGCCGCCGAGGTCATCGCGCAGGTCCCGGGGTTCTCCTCAGTCTGGAACGCCTTGACCACGCCGCCCTCGACCAACATGGCGAACCGAGTGCAGCGGAATCCAAGTCCCAGTCCCGACAGGTCGAGCCCGATGTCCATCGCTCGGGTGATGTCGCCCGAACCGTCGGCCAGCATCACAATGTGATCCGCACCATGCGCCGCGTTCCAGGCCTGCAGCACGAAGATGTCGTTGGTCGACATGCAGATCGTCTGCTCGATCCCCGCCGCCGCCAACTGGTCGGCAGAGGCGGCAAAGGTTGGCAGATGGTCATTCGTGCAGGTCGGCGTAAACGCCCCGGGAACACCGAAGATCACCGTCTTCTTGTCCCCTACCAGCTCACGTACATTCACCGGCCCCGGTCGCCCATCGGCAATCACGGTCCCGTTCACGTCGGGCAAAGAGTCTCCAGCAGCAATCGGCATCTTGCTCTCCTCAGAGTGGTTTCGTCGTTGTCACACTGCGCAGCCTACTGCCAGACCGGGGCAATACGTTGGTTGCAGACGTAGACTGCCCGAACACCACAAGCTGACAGTGAGGGGTTTCAACAATGGCAATCGATCGACTTGAAGGACGCGTCGCGCTGATCACCGGGGCCGGATCGGGAATCGGACGGGCCTCGGCGCTGCGCATGGCGTCCGAGGGCGCCGCGGTAATGTGCGCCGACATCAACGCCGAAGGCGCCCAGACGACCGCCGCGCAGATCGCTGAGCACGGCGGCCGCTCGGCAACGATGGAGCTGGACGTCACCTCAGAGGACGCCGTCAAAGACGCGCTCTCGCAGACTGTCCAGGTCCTCGGCGGCCTTGATGTGCTGTTCAACAACGCCGGAATCGGCGGTAGCCAGTACGGCTGGGACCGCACGATCGACGTCAACCTGAGCGGGGTCTACTACGGCACCTACCACGGAGCGGCGCTGCTGGCGGAACGCGGTGGCGGGTCGATCATCAACACAGCCTCGATCGCCGGACTCAACGGCCTGGTCAGCGGTGCTTCGACCCGCGATCTCGACATGGAGGTCGAGGAAGGCGCCGGAGCCTACGTCGCGGCCAAGCACGGCGTGGTCGGGATCACCCGGCAGTTTGCCGTCACCTACGGCCCGCGCGGCGTCCGAGTCAACGCCGTCTGTCCTGGCTACATCCACACGCCGATGACCGCGCAGATCAAGGACATGGAAGGCGCCGAGGAGTTCCTCGCCTCCCTGCATCCGCTGGGTCGCCTGGGACAACCAGAGGAGATCGCCGCAGCCGCAGCCTTCCTCGCTTCCGACGACGCCAGCTTCGTCAATGGCATCGCGCTGCCCGTCGACGGCGGCTACACCGCTCGCTAATCAGGACCTCCCCCTCCGGGGGAGGTGTCACGAAGTGACGGAGGGGGCTCATGGCCATCGCAAACATCAACGGCGTCGACCTCTACTACGAGGACACCGGCATCGGCGACCCAATCATCTTCCAACACGGCTACACCGCGTCGCACGACGGCTGGGCGCCGGTCATAGAGCGCATGAGCGCGAACTACCGCTGCATCGCGATGGACTGCCGCGGCGCCGGCGACTCCGCCCATCCCGACGACGGCTACACGATCGAACAACTCGCCGCCGATGTCGTCGGCATGGCCGACTACCACGGCTTCGATCGCTTCCACTACGCCGGACAGAGCATGGGCGGTCTGATCGGCTTCGAGCTCGGTTTGTCCCACTCGGACCGCCTCTTGAGCCTGTCGCTCTCCGCGCCTGCCCCGGCCGACGGGATCGCATTCCCGCCCGACGCTCGCTCCGAGATGCGCCGTCGTTGGGCCAACAAAGAGCGAGACCTCCTGATCCGCACCTCGCTGGCCGGCGTGCCGCGCGAATCGGCGCACGCCGACGTACCGGCCCAGGTCGACCGCCAGCTCTCTGTCTCGGTCGGGCACTACGACGGCTGCTGGGACGCCATGGTCAACTACCACAAGGGCGACCGGCTGGGGGAGATCCAGACGCCAACCCTGATCCTCGCCGGCGCCGCCGACTCGCTCCTGGCGCCCAACCTTAAAGACTTCGCCCGACTCGGCAACGGCACGCTGCACGTCTTCAGCCGAGTCGGTCACGGCGTCCCGCGCGAAGTGCCCTCCGCCTACTCGAGAGTCATAACCGACTTCCTCCAACACGGTGTCGTCAACGCGCAGACCATCGCCGCAGCCGTCGCCGAGGCGGCTCGGTCGTAGGGGAAATCATCTACGACTGGCGTGGCAGACGCCTGCGACGCTCGTGGTCGGTAGTAACGGTGGTGAAGTAGTCAGACCAGTCGTCGTACATCCTGAGCACCTCGACGACTCGGTCGCTGTGCAACTGCGTCGGCTGTGGGAGTCGCAACAGAATCACCCCTTCGGAGGTGGGGTGTTGGCGACGGAAGATGAGCTCTCCGAAGTCGGTGTCGTAGGTCAACAGAACCCGCTGTTGTTCATTGGCCAGGGCCAACACATCTGGGTCTGAGGAACTGGGCGCCATTTCCCTGATCGAGGCAACATCATGGCCGAACAACCGAAGGCTCTCGACCAACGCCGTTGGAACGTTCTCATCGGCGAGCAAGCGCACAATGGGCTACGCAGACTTTCGTGCCTGGTGCTCTTCGTGTACGAGCTCACTGGCAAACAGTAGGCAGGCCAGGATGTCGTCGCGGCAGATTCGCGGGTGCCCGTCGATGACCTCGTCAATGGTCCAGCCATACCCGAGGCGCTCAAGCACCAACTCCACTGAGATGCGCGTGTTCTTGATCACGGGCTTGCCGGTTAACACACCGGGCTTGCGCTCGATTCGGTCTCGCCAGCACATTGCGCGATCCTCCCAGCCACTCAGTCAGCATAGCCAGATGGCGTCTAGTCGAAGGTGATCACGAAGCGGCCGCGGTGGCCGCCCTGCTTGAACAGGCGATGGGTCTCCGAGGCCTGCTCGGCCGGATAGGTCGAGTTGACCCGCAGCGTCACTTGCCCGTCTTCAACCTGCTGGCGCAGCGTGTCGAGCAGGTCGGCCCGACGGTCGTAGCTGAAGACCATCGTCACATGGAAGGTGATCTCCCGCTCAGGCTCACCGCGCCAGCCGCGAACGCTGGCATACTGGCCGCCGTCCTTGATCGCGCCAACGGCAAGCTCGTTCTGAACCGCACCGTCGGCCAGGCCGTCGACCCCCTCCGGAACGACCTTGCGAATCTGCTCGGAGATATCGTCGCCGCGAGGAACGACAATGTCCGCGCCGAGATCCCTTACCAATTGGACATCCTGCTCCGACGCATCGGCGATTACGGTCAGGCCGTCGGCCTTGCCCAGCTCGACCATGTAGCCGCCGTAGCAGCCGGCCGCTCCGGTCACCGCCAGCGTCTGTCCCGGTTGAAGCCCCATCTGATCCAGAGATTGTCGCGCCGTCAGCGCGTTCATCGGCAGCGTCGAGGCTTCAGCGTGGTTCGAGCCGGCGGGAGCGCGGGTGACGGCGTCCGCCTTCAGCACGATGCTCTCGCGGTAGGCGCCGTGACTGCCGCGTGGGATGACCATCGCCATCACGGCGTCGCCCACTTGCAAGTCGGTCTCGGCGTCCGGTCCCACCTCGTCGATCACTCCGGCCGCGTCCATGCCGGGGATGTACGGCGGCGGACCTGACTCGCGCAAGGCGTCGGCGCGAGCGCCACCGCGAATGAATGTGTCCGTCGGATTCACCGTCGCAGCGTGGACGCGGAGCCGTACCTCGCCAGGTCCGGCGTGGACCTCGGGCAGATCGACCACCTGCAACGCTTCCGGCCCACCGAATTTAATCACTCCTACGCCGCGCATGTGACGCTCCCTCGTTGTTCTGATGTCAGCTGAGGCCAGACTAGCCCAGCCTGAGGCGCCTGCCGGACCTGTTGCCGAGCGGTGACTCAACCGCCATACTGTCGCAATGCGCGGGCCGCAAATGTCGGTCGCGACTGGAGCGAGAGACACGATGAACGAGAAGAACTACTGGCAGCGAATCCGCAAGCAACAGCTCAGTCGGCGACGACTGCTTCGCGAGGGCGGGCGAGCCGGACTCGGCGCCGCCGGTCTGGCGCTGATCGGCTGCGGCGATGACGACGAGCAGCAGGCCGTCGCCCAGCAGCGACAGCAGCAGCAACAGCAGCAGGCGATGGCCGAGCAGCAGGACCAGCAGCAACAGCAGCAGGCGATGGCCCAGCAGCAGGACCAGCAACAACAGGATCAGCCGCAGGCTCAACAACAGGACCAGCCTCAACAACAACAGCAGCAAGAACAGCAACAGCAAACCGCGGCTGCCGCGCCCGCCGACGACGCGCGCCGCGGCGGGGTGCTGCGCATCGGTTCCGACATCGGCCTGTCGACCTACCGCGCTCCGTACCTCTCATCATCTGCGCATATTCCGCTGTACATCCCCTTCTGGGACACCCTGACCAAGTACTCGCCGGACGGCCTCGACCCGCAGCCGCACCTGGCCGAGAGTTGGGAACTCAACGACGACCAGACCATGCTGCAGATCAAGCTGCGGCCCGGCCTGGAGTTCCACAACGGCAAACCGCTCAACGCCACCGAGGTCAAGCGCAGCCTGGAAGCGATGGACGACGAAGGCGTCGCCAACAACCAGGTCAAGGGCATCATGACCAAGTACGTCTCGGCGGTCGACGTGATCGACGACGTCACCCTGCAGCTGCATCTCGCCTGGGGCGGCACGCTGGTCTACGACGTGCTCAACTACGCGCAGATCCACGACGTCGACGACATCCCCAACCTGGACGGTTACTCCTCCCTCAACGGCTCCGGTCCGTTCAAGTTCGACGCCTCTTCCTACCAGGTCGACCAGTACGCCGCCGGCGAGCGGTTCGAGAACTTCTATGACCCGGCATTGCTCGACGGCATCGAGCAGTACCAGTTCCCCGACGCCACAGCCATGTCGCTGGCGCTGGGCGCAGGCGAGATTGACCTGACCAACCGCCTGCCCAAGCCGGACTACGAACGCTTCAATTCGGACCCTGACTTCACCGTCGTGGTCGCTCCGCCGACCCTCGCCATCTGGGTGCTGGGCATGGTGATCCCCAATGAGAATGGCGGTCACCCGGCCTTCGCCGACCCGAAGGTTCGGCAGGCTCTGTACCGCTGCATCGACCGCGAGCGCGTCGCCAATGAGACCTTCGAAGGTCTCGCACTGCCCAAGAACATCCTCTGGCCGCCGTTCTCGCCCGGCTACGACGAGGCCCGCGACCGCGACTACTTCAATCCCGAGGAAGCAGCCCGGTTGCTCGAAGAGGCCGGCTACGGCCCCGGCGAACTGACGATTGAGCTCGGACACGGCGGCGGCGAGGCCAACGAGATCGCGCAGGTGATCCAGGCCGGCGCGGCCGAAGCGGGAATCAATCTCAACATCCAGCTCTATGAGCCGGCCGTTGCGCGCGACCGCTTCCTGAACGCGAAGCACGAGTCCTACCTCTCGTCCTACGCCTTCTTCGCCCTGCACCCGCAGACGCTGCCGGTGATGAACTTCCAGATGCGGATTCCGAACTCCTGCGCGTTCGGGCCGGACTACTACCAGGCGCTGATCGACAGCTTCGGCACTGCCGAATCCGACGCTCAGCGGAACGAGCTGCTGGAGGAGTTCAACACGTTGCTCGACAACGAGCCGTGGATCGCGCCGATCGTCACCCGCAGCGACATCTGGGCCTGGTCGAGCAAGTTCACCGGGATCGAATTCGACGTGCTCAGCATCCCCTCGATGCAGCGAATTCATCAGGTCTAGCTGAGGCAGACGCCGGCCGATTCGGTTGCAGGCTCGATCTCAGATCGGCATACTCTCTCTCTACTCCGCACCCTCAAGTGCGGAGTAGAGAGAGGAACGCGCCAGAGGCCGAGCAAGGCTGAGCTGGGAGGCGGCAGAGCGTGGGACGATACCTGGTTCGACGCTTCCTTGAAGGCATCCTGGTCGTCTTCCTGGCCAGCATCGTCATCTTCCTCATCATTCGCCTGATTCCCGGTGATCCGGCGCAGCAACTCGCCGGCGACGATGCGACGCTCGAGGACATTGAGCAGATTCGTGAGCAACTGGGGCTTAACGATCCAATCCTGTCGCAGTACGGCAACTGGATCAGCGGCGTCGTCCAGCTGGATTTCGGTAAGTCGTTCACCAAGCGCGTGCCGGTCCGCGATCTGATCGCGCAGTCCTTCCCGCCCACGATCGAGCTGGCCGTTGCCGCTTACATCTTCGCCCTGGGCATTGGCGTCCCGTTAGGCGTGGCGGCGGCGGTCTGGGCCAAGAAGGCGCCCGACTATGGTGCCAGCGTGTTCAACCTGTTCACGCTCGGCATCCCCAACTTCGTCCTCGGCATCATCCTGCTCTGGATCTTCGCCGTGGAGCTGGACCTGTTCCCCGTCTCCGGAAGGGTCAGTGTGTTCGACGACTTCGTCGCCGGCGTCCATCGGCTCGTCCTGCCCACGATTGCCGCCGGTTCGGTGATCGCGGCCGTGCTGGCCCGCTTCGTGCGTACCTCGGTGGCCGAGGCGCTGGCACAGGACTACGTGCGGACCGCGCACGCCAAGGGCTTGCAGGCGCGAAAGGTGGTGATCAACCACGCCTTGCGCAACGCGCTGATCCCGATCGTCACGATCGCCGCATTGCAGATCGGCAACCTGCTCGCTGGCGCGATTGTGGTCGAGATCGTCTTCACCCGTCCAGGGTTCGGCTTCCTGATCATTGACGGAATCAACGGACGAGACTACCTGCTCATCCAGGCGATGCTGGCCATCCTCGTCTTCCTCTTCGTCGCGGCCAACACGATCGCCGACATCACCTACGGCTATCTCGATCCGCGCATCCGCGTCTCCGGATTGGCGGGCTGACCAATGGCCCAGACGGAATCCCAGTACGCCCCACTGGAACAGACCTGGCTGCGCCGCAAGCGCGATGAATCGTTGACCGTCGACGCCTTCTATCGAACCGTCACCAACCCCCAGGGCGCGATCGGCGCAGCCGTCTTCGGCCTGTTGATCTTCGTCGCGATTTTCGCCGACCTGTTGGCGCCCCACGGAGAGGCCGAGCAGATTCGCGGCGCGCGCCTCCTGGCTCCCTCAGGCGCGTACTGGTTCGGCACCGATGATCTGTCACGGGACATCTTCAGCCGCATCCTGTTCGGTCTCAGGATCTCTCTGTATGTATCGGTCGCCGGCGTGTTGGGCGGTGGATTGGTCGGAACGATCGTGGGCTTCGTCTCGGGCTACGCCGGTGGCTGGCTCGAGGCGATCCTGATGCGCATCGTCGACACGCTGCTCGCCTTCCCTTTCCTGCTGCTCGGGATCGCCGTGCTGGCGATCCTCGGGACGGGCACCTCGCAGGTCGCGCTGGCGCTGGGTATCGCGAACATTCCCGTG
>VXTH01000066.1:8050-22208 GCA_009837565.1 Chloroflexota bacterium
CTGCTGGTCCAGGCGGCGCTGGCAATGGCCTTCGCCGTGATCGCCGAGGCGACGCTCAGCTTCCTCGGGCTCGGAGCATCGCCGCCGACGCCGACGCTGGGCATCATCCTCAGCGACGGCCGTCGATGGCTGTTCGCCGGCAACTGGTGGTTTGTCCTCTTCCCCACCCTCGGCCTCTCGCTGATTCTGCTCTCGCTCAACTTCCTCGCCGACTCCGTCGTCGAAGCGATCGACCCGCACCGCCGCCACCGCTGACCCCTCGTCACACAGTCACAGATTGTCTCTGCGAGGCCGATCGCAGTTCGTTAGCTTCGGGCTAACGGACTAAGCGGCTCGCGTCGGCGGACTGATCGTCCGAGAGGAGACCGAGCATGAACGACAAACACTGGAGCCGAATTCGCAGTCAACGGCTGAGCCGCCGCAGCGTCCTGAGGGCGAGTGCCCGCGCCGGAGTTGGCGCAGCCGGCCTGGCCCTGGTTGGCTGCGGCGGTGACGATGACGACGACGCCCAGCCGCAGGCGGTCGCTCAACAGGAGCAGCAACAAGAGCAGGCCATGCAGCAGCAGGCCGAGCAGCAAGCTCAGCAAGAGGAGCAGCCCGAGCCGCAGCAACAGCAGGCCATGCAGGAGGAACAGCAGCAACAGGCCGTCGCGCAGCAAGCACAACAGCAGCAGCAAGAACAGCCGGCTGTCCAACAGCAACAGCAGCAACAACAACAGGAGCAAGTCGCGGCGGAGCCGGAGCCTGTCGGCCCGCCGCAGGGCGGCACGTTGCGACTGGGCATTGTCTACTCGCCAGCCAACTACAGCGCGCCCTACGCGGGCGACATCGCCTTCGGCCCGGCGATCTGGGAAACCCTGACCAAGTACGGCGCCGATGGTCTGACTCCCGAGCCACATCTGGCCGAGAGCTGGGAGTTCAACGACGACCAGACCGTCCTGACGATCACTCTGCGTCCAGGGTTGACGTTCCACGACGGCAAGCCGCTCACGGCGGATGAGGTGAAGAAGAGCCTGGAGCGGATGGATGACGAGGACGTCGCCAACAGCCAGGTCAAGAGCATCTTCAACAAGTACGTGAGCGCTGTGACGGCAATCGACGAGACAACCCTGCAGCTCGACCTGGCCTGGCCGGGCGAGGCGATCTTCGATGCGCTGCACTTTGCCAACATCCACGACGCGGATGCGATCCCCGGTCTCGAGGGCTACACCCAGGTCAACGCCAGCGGCGCCTTCAAGTTCGATACCGACTCCTACGAGGTGGACGTGTACGCCCGTGGCGACCGCTTCGATGACTCCTACGACCCGGCCGCGCTGGACGCGGTCGAGTGGCGCACGTTCCAGGACGCTGAATCGATGGCTCTGGCGCTGCAGGCCGGTGAGCTCGATATGGTCTACGACTTGCCCAAGTCGTGGCACGCAAACCTCGCCGAAGACGCCGGCTTCCAGGTCGAGCTGGCCCCGCCGACCAGCCTGCAATGGGTGTTGGGCATGGTCGGCACGGGACGCGGCGGCGGCCACGAGATCATGGACGACCCGAAGGTGCGTCGCGCGCTCTACCGGGTAATCGACCGCAAGCGGATCACGGCCGAGATCTTCGAGGGCCTGTCCGAAGAGAAGAACGTGCTCTGGCCAAAGTTCTCCCCCGGCTACAACGAGTCGCTCGACCAGGACTACTTCAATGTCGATGAGGCCAGAGAACTGATCACCGAAGCGGGCTACGGCGACGGAACCCCGCCACTGAAGATCGCCTGCATCGCATTCCAGCAGGAAGCACTGGATATGGCGCAGATCATCCAGCAGGACGCTGCCGCAGCGGGAATCAACGTCGAGCCCGAGGCGATGGAGTTCTCAACCTGGCTGGAGCGATTCCTGGCCGGCACGCACGAGGGGCTCTACATGGCCCTCTTCTCGTTCTTCGCCATGCACCCGCAAACCTTGCCCGTGATGAACTACCAGATGCGCATCCCCAACTCCTGCGCCTACGACTCTCCCGAGTACCAGGCGATGATCGACGGTTGGCCGACCGCGGACAGCGAGGACAAGCGGCAGGCGCTGCTCGACGAGTTCAACAGAATCCTCGATCAGGAACCATGGGTCGCCCCGATCTGCACGACGGTCTCGATCTGGGCCTCCCAGTCGAATGTCAAGGGGTTCTGGCAGGACGTGGTCGGCCGCCCGCGGCTGCAGGACGTCTACTTTGACGACGCGTAGCGCCTGAGCGGCAAGCTCGAACGCTACTGCCGAGCCATGATCTGTCGCTGACGTTCGGCCTGGGCATGGAATGCGGCCTCGCCCTCGTAGGGCGTGACCTCGATATCGACGCTGTTGATCTGGCCCTCGAATTCAAAGGGCGGATCGTAGCTGTCGCCGACGGGCGAGCGGCGATCTGCGCCGATATCGAACTCGCCATGGGCAAAGAGGATCCGTCTCTGCAGCACGGCGACCTTGCCGGTCGCGACCGTCTCGCCATCGATCGTCAGCGTCACCTCCCCCGGACCCTGGTGTGACTCGCTCTGCAGCGAAACGCCCAGGACGAAGTCTCCCGCGGGGAGCGGCACATCGGACTTGATACGGGCCCAGTCTTCATAGGCGTGGTAGTCGAAGTGCAGACGGTTGTCCTTGATGTAACAGGTGACGCCGGTCAGAATCGATCCGCGATTGAAGATCACCCCCTGCTCCTCGGTCGAGGTCCTGGAGATAGACGCCTCAAGCGTCCAGCTGCCGAGATCGATCGCAGGCGACGTCTCGACCGGCATGTGCGTGATCGGCGGCGTGTAGCGATAGTGGAGACCGGCGTGGGGCGCACCCGGGAGCTGCGACGGTTGATTAATCTCAATCGTGCGGTCGTCGAGCGGCAGCACGCCGTGCTTGCCCGCCTCGATCCACCAGCGGTCAATCAGTTCCCGCAGCTTCTCCGGCTCCTCCTCGGCCAGGTTGTTGGTCTCGGAGAAGTCCTCGTCGACGTGATAGAGCTCCCACTCGTCGTCGGACCACTCGGTCCCGCGACGGTGCCAGGTGACGGCCTTCCAACCGTCGACCCAGATGCCGCGGTGTCCGAACATCTCGAAGTACTGCGCCTCCTTCGGCGTGTCCGCGTCGGCATCCGAGAGTGCGTAGCTGAAGCTCGTCCCGGCGATCGGAAGCTGTGTGGTTCCGCGGACTGAGGAGGGCGGCTCAACACCAAGGTTGTCCAGCACCGTCGGCAACACGTCGGTGACATGGTGGAACTGAGTTCGGATTGCGCCAGCTTCGTCGATCCGCTCCGGCCAGTGGACGATCAGCGGCACGCGCACCCCTCCGCCGTGGGTGTTCTGCTTGTACCAGCGCAGCGGCGTGTTGCCGGCCTGGGCCCAGCCCCAGGGATAGTTCGAGTCGGAACGCGGCCCACCGATCTCGTGTAGGCGCGATTGCAGCTCGTCCAGGTCCTCCCTCGGTCCGAAGAGTCGCGGCTCGTCCGAGACGCCCTGCGGTCCGCCTTCCTGCGAGGCGCCGTTGTCGGCCAACAGCATGACGATGGTGTTGTCGAGCTGTCCTGAGGACTCGAGGTAGTCGAACAAGCGCCCGAGCTGCTCGTCGGTGTGCTCGAGGAAGCCGGCAAAGGCCTCCTGTAGTGCAACCGCCAAACTACGAGCGTTCTCGGGCATGTCGTCCCACGCCTCGACGCCCCGGTTGCGCGGAGCGAGTTGCGTGCCCTCGGGCACGATCCCCATCTCCTGCTGGCGCGCGAACCACTCCTCGCGGATCGCATCCCAGCCGACGTCGAACTTCCCTCTGTAGCGCTCAATGAACTCCTGCGGCGCCTGGTGCGGCGCGTGGGTCGCGCCCAGCGCGAAGTAGAGGAAGAAGGGTTGGCCGGGATAGACCGACTGATGGTCGCGCAGGAATCCAGTGGCATGGTCGACCAGGTCCTCGGTCAGGTGATAGCCGTCCTCGGGGCGCGCGGGCGGTTCGATCAGGTGGTTGTCGTAGCAGAGCTCCGGATAGAACTGGTCGGTCTCGCCTGAGGAACCCGTAGAAGCGATCGAAACCTCGCTGCAGCGGCCAGTTGTCGAATGGCCCTGCCTGGCCCATCGCGTCGACCGGACAGAGGTGCCACTTGCCGATCGCGAAGGTCGCATAGTTCTCATCAGAGAGGATCTCAGCCATCGTCGCCGCGCTGCGCGGGATCTGGCCGCGCATGTTGGGGTATCCCGGATCGA
The DNA here is from genome assembly GCA_009837565.1 of Chloroflexota bacterium. Classification (GTDB taxonomy): domain Bacteria; phylum Chloroflexota; class Dehalococcoidia; order Bin125; family Bin125; genus Bin125. Next base: position 12,252 of record VXTH01000066.1, read on the forward strand.
ACTGGGTCACGGAGCGCATGCCTACCGTGTGATGGTTGCGTCCGGTCAACAATGAGGCGCGCGTCGGCGAGCAGAGCGGCGTGACGTGGAAGTTGGTGAAGCGCAGACCGTTGGCGGCCAGCCGATTGATGTTCGGCGTGGCAATCGTCGAGCCGTAGCAGTTGAGATGGGCGAATCCCAGATCGTCGAAGAGGATGATCAGCACATTGGGCCGATCCTGGGGCGCCGTTGGCAGCTCCGGCCACCACGGCTCAGAGTCGCGGAAGGTTCGGCCGATCTTGCCTTCGAAATCCTCGTTCATGGTCATTCGGTGTCCTTCCTCAGCCGGCCGTCCGAACGCAGCGGAAGCCGGTGTTGCTGGTTGCGCTGTCAGGAGTGAGCGCCATGCGGGCCGCCGTGCGATAACGCAGACAATAACTCTCGTGACACATGAAACTGCCGCCCTTGAGCACCTTCAGGTCGCCGTCTGGCGGACCGTTCGGATCGACGCCTGGCACGGAATCGTGAAAGACATCAAACCAGTCGTTGCACCACTCCCAGACATTGCCGGTGGTGTTGAACAAGCCAAGTCCATTGGGCGGATACTCGTCTACCGGACAGGTCGCGTACCAACCGTCCTCATTGACGTTCTCGGTCGGAAACACGCCCTGCCAGACGTTCATCCGGTGCTCGCCGCCCGGCGTCAGCTCGTCGCCCCAGGGATAGGGCTGCGATTCGAGCCCGCCGCGAGCGGCGCGCTCCCATTGAGCTTCGCTTGGAAGTGATTTGCCGGCCCACTCGGCATAGGCAGCTGCGTCGTTCCAACTGACGTGTACGACGGGATGATCAATCCGTTCGTCAATACCAGTTTCCGGTCCTTCTGGAAATCGCCACGACGCGCCCTCAACTTGCCGCCACCAGGGCGCGTCAGCGGCGCCGCGAGTCGGAGGAAAGTCGTCGGGCAGCAGCCCGGCGAAGACAAAGGACCAGCCGATCAACTCGGACTCCGTCCGGTAGCCGGTGGCATCGACGAAGGCCGCAAAGTCGGAGTTGGACACGGCGCAAGCGTCGATCTCGTAGGCCGTGAGTTCAATCTCACGCAACGGACCTTCACCGTCTCCGGGATACGACAGTGCGTCCACCGAGCCCATCACGAACGTTCCTACGGGAACGGCGGACATAATGCCCGATTTCCTTCCCGGCTCCATCGGGGGGCGGAGCAGTTCTCGAGGCGTCCCCTGTTCGTCACTTCCCGCCATCTGCCCTCGCACGCGAGGAGAGTTGGGATCTTGACCAGGCGCACAACAGTTACACATCGCGGCGGACGACCTACTGCTGAGCCATCAGCAGCTTGAAGGCGTTCCGCGCTGCCTCATAGGCCGCGCCTGACTTCGGGTACGGCGTGACTTCCAGGGTCAGCTCATGAATCGTGCCGTCGAACTCGAATGGAGCCTCGTATGAACTGGTGACGGGCGACTTGCGGTCGGAGCCGATGTCTGCGCCGCCTCGGCCTCCGAAGCCTCCGCGCACGAGAAATGGCACATCGCCCTCTCCAACCGCCTCACCATTGAGGCGGATCGTGACATGGCCGGGCGCCGAGGGCGCCTCGCCGTCCATGCTCATACCGATCGTGCAGCGACCTGCAGGCACTTCGACATCAGAGACGATCTCCGTGACCTCAGTGAAGGCGTTGTAGTCCACCCGGAGGCGGTTGTCCTTGATGTAGAAGCTGATCCCACCCATGACCGAACCCCGGGAGAAGATCACGCCGTCGCCGCCGCTGTCGCGCTCGATATCAGCCTCCAGGACCCATGAGCCCAGGCCGACGGCGGGCGCAATCTCGCCGGGCAGGTGCGAAACCGGCGGCGTGTAGCGGTACTTGAGACCGTTGTGCGGGCCGCCCGGTCGCTGCGTCGGTCCGCCGAGTTGGAAGCTGCGGTCGTCGAGCGGGAGCACGCCGTAGCGCCCTGCCTCGACCCACCACCGGTCGACCAGTTCTCGCAGCTTCTCCGGATTCTCGGCGGCCAGATTGTTGGACTCGGAGAAGTCCTCGGCGACGTGGTAGAGCTCCCACTCGTCGTCGCCCCAGGGATCGTTCTTCTGGTGCCGCGTGACGGCCTTCCAACCGTCGACCCAGATGCCGCGGTGGCCCAGCATCTCGAAGTACTGCGCCTCCTTGGCCGTGTCGGCGCTGGCGTCGTCGAAGGCGTAGGCGAAGCTGGTGCCGCTTACCGGCATCTGACGACGCCCGGCGTACTCCTCCGGCGCCGTCGCCTGGACGGACTCGAGCACCGTCGGCAGCACGTCGCTGACGTGATGGAACTGCCGGCGGAAGCTGCCGGTGTCCTTAATCCGATCGGGCCAGTGGACGATCAGCGGGACGCGCACGCCGCCGCCATGGGTGTTCTGCTTGTACCACTTGAGCGGCGTGTTGCCGGCCTGGGACCAGCCCCAGGGATAGTTGGGCGAGCTGCGCGGACCGCCAATCTCGTGCAGTCGCGACTGCGCCTCGTCGACATCGTCCAGCAGCGGCTGACCATAGCGCGCGGTGTCCGAGACGCCCTGCGGCCCGCCCTCCTGGCTGGCGCCGTTGTCGGCCATCAGCATCAGGATGGTGTTATCGAGTTGGCCTGAGTCGTCGAGGTACGAGATCAGGCGGCCGATCTGCTCGTCGGTGTGGGTCAGGAATCCGGCAAAGGCCTCCTGGAATGCGGCGAGGAAGCGCTTCATGTTTGGCGAGAAATCGTCCCACGGCTTGACGCCAGGATTGCGAGGAGCGAGCTCCGTTCCCTCGGGGATCACGTCCAGCTCCAGCTGTCGCGCAAACCACTCCTTGCGCACCTCGTCCCAGCCCTGGTCGAACTGGCCGCGGTAGCGCTCGATGTACTCAGCCGGCGCCTGGTGCGGCGAGTGCGTCGCGCCCAGTGCGAAGTAGAGGAAGAACGGTTGGCCCGGATAGACCGACTGATGATCGCGCAGGAATCCGGTCGCCTGGTCGACGATGTCCTCGGTGAAGTGGTAGCCCTCCTCGGGAGTGCGCGGCGGATCGATCAGATGGTTGTCGTAGCAGAGATCGGGATAGAACTGGTCGGTCTCGCCCGACAGGAAGCCGTAGTAGCGATCGAACCCGCGCTGTAGTGGCCAGTCGTGGAACGGCCCGGCCTGGGAGCAGGTCTCGGACGGATTCAGGTGCCACTTGCCCACGGCGAAGGTGGCGTAGTTCTCGTCGCGCAGCATCTCGGCCATCGTGGCGGCATTGCGGCTGACCGCGCCGCGCATGTTCGGATAACCCGGGTCGTAGCTCGAGATCGATCGCATTCCGACCGCGTGGTGGTTGCGACCCGTCAGCAACGAGGCCCGCGTCGGCGAGCAGAGCGCCGTGACGTGGAAGTTGGTGAAGCGCAGGCCATTGGCCGCCAGCCGGTCGATGTTTGGCGTCGCGATCGTGGAGCCATAACAACCCAGATGCGAGAAGCCGGTGTCGTCGAACAGGATAATGACCACGTTGGGCCGGTCCTGCGGCGCGGTCGGCAGCTCCGGCCACCACGGCTCCGACTCGCGAAACGTCCGTCCGATCACGCCGCCAAACTCTTCTTGCTGATTCATCGCATGCTCCTGATGTGCATTCGTCGTTCACGCTCGCCGCTCAAGATAGTGAAGGTCCGCCGGTTCATGATCGGATTCTTCGGTCGGGTCGTTAGCATTCGCACAATGTTCCAGAAATAGCCGAGGAGATTGGCCATGGACGAGCTTGGGGACGGCATCTTCTCAGGAGTGCGGGTGCTGGAGTTTGGCCTGTTCGTCGCCGGTCCGTACGCGGGAGAGCTGCTCGCCCACGGCGGCGCCGACGTGATCAAAATCGAACCAGTCACCGGCGACGCCACCCGCTGGAACAGCACGATCGTTCCCGGTGAAGGCCGACACTACATCATCAAGGCTCGAGGCAAGCGAGGCGCGCCGATCAACCTGCGCCATCCTGACGGCCTCGCAATTGTCCACGATCTTGCATTGAACAGCGACGTCATCATCTCCAACATGCGGCCGGGCGCGCTGAAGCGCCTGAGCCTCGACTATGAGTCGCTCAGCGCCAGGAACGAACGGATCATCGTGGCCGAGATCTCCGCGATGGGCGAAGACGGTCCCTACGGAATGCATCTCGGCGCCGATTTCCAGGCCGCCGCCGCCTCGGGCCTGGCGATGTCGACCGCAAACTTCGACGGCGACGAACCCCGCATTCTCGACGCCTACCTTTGCGACTTTCACGCCGGCACGCTGCTCTCGTTCGGTATTGCCGGCGCGCTCTATCGGCGAGAGTTCACCGGCAAAGGACAACACGTCCGCACTTCGCTCTACCAGGCCGGGCTGTCGCTGCAAACGGCGACCGCCAACCTGTTCGACGCCGTCGACGGCTGGAAGCGGGAGTTCGCAGACTGGATAGAGCAGGAGCGTCCCCACCCGAGGCTCGCCTCACAGAGTCGGCGCGATCAAACCGCGCTGATCGTCGGCGGCTTCTACGAGACACGCGACGGACATTGGATCACACTCGGTGCCGGACAGCTGGCCTTCAAGCGACTGCTCGACGTCATTGGAATCGAAGACCCGAGCGCGCACGATCCCGATTGGGAGATGCCCGATGATCCCCGCGATCATTTCACCTCGCTCCGCCAGCGGATCCGCGAGATCGCGTTGCGATACGACGGCGAGGAGCTGCGCGAGCGGCTGCAGGCCGCCGGCGTCCCTTGCGCGCTCCTGAGCTCGCTGGAGGAAGCCCTGCTCAGCGAGCATGCCCGCGCCAACGACTACGTCCACAGCTTCGACCACCCGGCCGTCGGTCCCGTCCTCATGCCGCAGGCCCCGGTCAAGTTCAGCCGAGACCGATACAGGGCGGCAGAGCAGACTCCCGCCTTCGGCGAGCACCTGCGCGACGTGATGCATGAACTGGGCTACGACGACGCGGCCATCGAGAAACTGATCGAGAGCGGCGCGATTGCGGAAGAGCTGACCTAGGCGCCACGCAGGCGCGGATCGAAGATGTCCCGCACCGAGTCGCCAACCAGGTTGAAGCCGAGCACGGCGATCGTCATCGCGACCCCGGGGAAGATGCTCAGGTGCGGGTACTTCCAGAGCGTGCGCGCTTCGGTCAGCATGCGTCCCCAGGACGGCTCGGGCGGCGGCACGCCGAGTCCCAGAAACGACAGCGCGCCTTCGAACAGGATCGCGCCACCGAGCAGCGCGGTCACGTAGATCAGCAGCGGCGGACCCATGTTGGGCAGCACGTGCCGCCAGAGGATGCGGTACGGCGACGCGCCAATCAATCGCGCCGCTTCCACGTACGACTCGGCCAGGGTGGCGAGCGTGCTGGCACGCACAATGCGGACCATATTGACCGCGAAGATGATCCCCATGCCCAGGGCGACGGATTGCCACCCCCGACCTATCACCTGCGTGAGCAAGAGCAACAGGACAAGACCCGGGAAGGCCAGCATCATGTCGATGACGCGCTGCGACAGCAGGTCGAACGTGCTTTGCGCATACGCCGAAAGCATGCCCCAGACCAGCGCCGCCCCGACGCCGATCGCCATCGCGCCGAGCGCCAGCGACATCGAGAGCCGCGCCCCCGCGATCACCCGGGCCAGGTAATCACGCCCGAGGCGGTCGGTGCCGAACCAGTGCTCTCCACTCGGCCCGAGGAGAATGTCAGGGGAAATCGTCTCCGAGTCAGGCACGATGATCGGCCCGAACGCGGCCAGAAAGATCACAAAGACGACGAGCAACAGACCGAACGCGCCCAGCGGATGCTGTCGAAGCAGCCGACGCGCGCGAACGCTGCGGGGCGGCTTCTCGGCAATCCCGAACTCATCAAACGTGATAGCCGTTGGTTCTGCGGTGCTCACTGGAATCGAATCCTCGGATCGAAAATGCCATAGCTGATGTCAACCAACAGGTTGACCAGGATGAATGCCGCGCCAAAGACCAGCATCCAGACCTGCACGACCGGCAAATCGTTGGTCAGCAGCGACTGCACGAGGTAACGGCCCATGCCGGGAATCGCGAAAATCTGCTCGACGATCACAGCCCCGGCGATGCCCGTCGCGAAGACCAGACCGATCAGCGTGATCAACGGAATCATCGTGTTGCGCAGCGCGTGCCGCAGGATCACGACCCGGTCGGCCAATCCCTTGGAATAGGCCGTACGCACGTAGTCCTGACGCAAGACTTCCAGCATCTCCGAGCGGGCGACCCGGCCGAGGACCGCGGCGCCGGCCAAGGCGGCAATCACGGCTGGCACGATCATCTGGACAATGTTGGTTCCGGGATCCTCCCAGAGTTGGACATAGGGAACGGGAGGCGCATAACCCCAGAGCACCAGTGGAACGACAATGACCAACGTGGCCAGCCAGAAATTCGGCACAGCGAGAAAGAGGATCGTGATAAACCGAATCCCGTAGTCGTCCGCCCGGTTTTGGCGCACGGCCGACCATACCCCCGTTCCAATCCCCAGCGGGATATAGATGACCAGCGTCAGGATTAACAACTCAATCGTCACCGGCATTCGCCGGCCGAAGTTGTTGAGAATGTCCTCCTTGGTCAGCCACGACGTACCAAAGTCGCCGCTGAACACCTGGCCGATCCAGTTGACGTATTGGATGTGCACCGGTTGGTCGAGACCGAAGTGCGCTTCCAGCTTGGCCCGATCGTCGGCGTTGGCCGTCCCGGGGAACCCCGCCGACAGCCGTGCGTCAATCACCGAGCCCGGCACCAGCCGGATCAGGCCGAACACGAAGATCGACAGCAAGATCACCGTGATCGGCAAGAGCATCAAGCGCCGAAAAATGTAATTGCGCATCAGCCTCTGTTCGGTTGGCGATTCTCTCCACGCCGCCTGTTGCTCCCGGGGCGATGCTGAGCCCCGCGCCGGGACGACAGACGGTTAGAACTGCTCGGCGCCCTCGGGAATCTCGTCGAACCACATGCCCCAGAGGATCGCGTTGGACGCGGTCGGTCCTGGCGTCGGCCGGAATCCCTTGAGGTAGGAGCGGAACGCGACGATCACTGTGCTCCACGACCAGTACAGGCGCGGATTCCACTCATTGAGCAGCCGATCCTGCGCCTCGTCGTAAATCGCCTTGCGCTCTTCGACGTCGAAGACCGCGCGTCCCTTCTCAACGATGGCATCGAACTCGGGGTTGGAGAAGTTGCCGTAGTTCTGGCCGCCGGTGGTGTGCAGGTCGTTGTAGAGCAGGTCGGGGTCTGATGCGCCCTGCTGACCGAGCATGATCATCGAGAACTCGCGGTTCTGCCGGGCGGCCAGGGCGTCAGCGGTGGTCAACTCGTTGATCCCGATGTTGATGCCGACCTCGCCCAGGTTCTGCTGCAGCACCTGGGCATAGTCCGAAGCGTCGGGCGCCCAGATGTCCAGGGGCGGGAATCCGTTGAGGTCGACGCCGGCAGCGTCAAGCATCATCCGCGATTCGGCCAGGTCTTCCTGGCGCAGGTCGCCCGAGCGGTAGCCGGGCAGCTGGCGCAGTTCGTCCTCGGTTCGGCCGTACGGCGCGATTGCCACGGCGATCGGCCCGCCAATCACCAGTTCGCCCAGCGACAGCGCGATCAACTGTTCGCGGTCGGCGGCGAGATGAACGGCGGTGCGCACCCTCGGGTCGGTGTACGGCTCGACCTCGGTGTGAATGTGGGTCGCCATGCCGTAGGTCACCGGGTTGGGGACTCCGGTCACCGCATCTTCGCCGAGTTCCGCAACCACCGAATCAAGGTCGACCGGACGGCCGAACCACTGGTAGTTGAGGAAGTCGGTCTGCCCGTTGACGAATGACGCGATCCGAATCGCGTCATCGCCCAAGCTGATGCCCTTGTATCCGTCGAAGTAGGGTTGACCTTCCTTGTAGTAGTTCGGGTTGCGGTCCAGCCTCAGCTCGACGTCTGCCTCCCGAGACACTCCGACCATCGCGCCCGTGCCGATCTGGGCCTCGAAGTCAGTGGAGATCGCCTCGTCGCCGAACGCCTCCACCGCGTCGCGAGACACGATCAACATGTTGTCTTCCGCGATCGCAGTCAGAATCGGCGAAAACACCTCGCCGGCCTGAACCGTCATCGTGGATTGGTCGGGTGCTTCGAACTTGTCGATCAGTGAGAAGCGATCCTTGAAGACAAACTCGGGGTTGTCGAAGCCGAAGCGCTCCAGTCCGAAGACCGCGTCCTCTGCCGTGAACTGGCGACCGTCCAGGGGCGGCTTGTCGTGCCAGTAGACATTCGGCTTGATCGAGTAGATGAAGTTGAGCTCGTCCACAACTTCGGGAAGCTCGGCCATACCGGCCGTGATCACGAATCCCTCATCGAGGTAGTTGATCCAGTCGTAGACCTGGTGGACGCCGGCGAAGGTGCCGCCATGGATCGCAATGGCCGGGTCGAAGATGCCACCGTCGGACATCACGATTCGGAGGACGCCGCCATGCTTGGGATCGCCATCGGCGGCAGCCTGCGCGGCGGCAGCCTGTTGCTCCTGCTGCTCGTCGGCGCTCGCCGTCTGCGCCTGCTGCTGACCCGCTTGCTGCTCGGCCTGCTGCTCGACCTGCGCCGCCTGCTGCTCTTGTTGCTGCTGTTGCTGGACGGCAGCGCTGGCAGGCTGATCGTCATCGTCATCGTCGCCGCAGCCGACCAGCGCGAGGCCCGCCGCACCGACGCCCGCCCGCGCGCTCGCCTTCAACAGCCCGCGCCTCGACATCCGGTTCCGACGCATTCGAGTCCAGTAGTTCCGCTCGGCCATGGTGGCTTCTCTCCCTGTGCTTCACGTCCATCGGGCGGTGAAGTCTTGTCAACAAGTGCGCGTAGTATGCCGATCCGCGATCTGGCTTTCAAGCGGAGGACCGGCCAGTTTCGGTCTGTCCTAGATGTCTCTGGTCTCGTCGAACCAGCAGCTGTTCATCACCTGGTTGGTGGGCGTAATGCCCGGGGTCGGACGGAAGCCCTGCAGCCACGGACGGTGACCGACGGTCGGCAGACTCCAGTGCCACCACAGTCGCGGGGCGTGCTCTTCCAGCAGCTTGGTCTGAATCTCGTCGTAGATCTCCTTGCGGTTCTCAACGCCGAAGGTCGTCCGTCCCTTGACCAGCATCGCGTCGATCTCGGGATCCGAGAACTCGCCGTAGTTCTGACCGCCGGTGGTGTGCAGGTCGTTGTAGAGCAGGTCGGGGTCGGCAGCCGCCTGCTGACCCAGCGTGATCATCGAGAACTCGTGATTCTGCCGCGCCGCCAGCGAGTCCGCCGTGGTCAGCTCCAGAATGTCGACCTCGTAGCCAATCTCCCGGAAGTTCTGCTGCAACACCTGACCGAAGTCTGAGGCGAAGTCTCCCCAAATCTCCATCGGTGGAACCGTGTCCGGGTTGTAGCCGCTGGCTTCCAGCAGTTTCCGCCCGTCTTCCAGGTCCATCTCGCGTTCATCGGCCGAGCGATAGCCGGGCAACTGAGACAGTTGGTCCAGACCCCAGCCGTAGGGCGCAATCGTCTCCGCCACCGGTCCGCCAATGACGCCGGCTCCCAGTGAGGTGACATTCAAGGCGTATCGATCCGTGGCCAGATGCAGCGCCAGGCGCACACGTGGATCGGTGTAGGGCTCCCGCTTGGTGTGAATATGGGTCGCTAGTCCAAAGGCAACGGGATTGGGGACCGCAACGATCGAATCCTCACCGGCCTCCTCGCGCACGGTTTCGATTTCCTGCAACTCGCCATACCACTGCAGCCAGAGGAAGTCGGTCTTGCCGGCGATGTATTGCGCGATTCGGTTTGCGTTGTCGAGACCCCAGATGATGTTGTAACCGTCGAAGTAAGGCAGCGTGCCGCCGTCGTGCGAGGGCCGGTAGTAATTGGGGTTGCGCTTGAGTACCGTTTTCACGTCCGCTTCGCGCGTGTCGAGCATCATCGCGCCGGTGCCGACGACCGCATCGGGATTGCTGGACACTTCGGCGT
>VXTH01000126.1:0-428 GCA_009837565.1 Chloroflexota bacterium
GCTGCGAGAGGCTCGGCCATCGATTCCGGGCAAGGGTGTTGGGTGATCAGCGAGTCACGTGTCTTGAGAACGTCGATCGATGCCATAGGTTTCCTCGACCTGCTCACGAACGACTTCAACCACCTGGTCGGCCTTGTCTTCTTGTAGCCACCCTCGCGCGATCGCTTCTCGCCTGAAGCGCGCGAGCGTCTCTTCAACCAGGCGCTCGGGCAGCGGACCGTCCACACGTCGCATCACGTGCTCCTACAAACTCATCTTAGTGCGCCGACGACGCCCCCTCGATGATCTCCTCGACCACGTGAGGCTCCGCCAACGTCGTCACATCGCCGACGTTTTCCGGCTCGCCCTCCGCGACCTTGCGCAAAATCCGACGCATGATCTTCCCCGACCGCGTCTTCGGCAACCCGCCGACGAACTGGATCCGGTCG
>VXTH01000126.1:438-2622 GCA_009837565.1 Chloroflexota bacterium
GATGCCCTCGCCCTTGATCTCGTGCGGATAGCCGACGACCGCCGCCTCGGCGCAACCGGCATGGCCGACGAGCGCCCCCTCGATCTCGGCAGTCCCTAGGCGGTGGCCGGACACGTTGAGCACGTCATCCACCCGGCCCGTCAGCCAGTAGTAGCCGTCGTGGTCGCGGAACGAACCGTCGCCGGTGAAGTACTTGCCCGGATACTGGATGAAGTACGTGTTGATGAAGCGCTCGTGGTCCCCATAGACCGTGCGCATCATCCCCGGCCAGCTCCGAGCCATGCAGAGCAGCCCGCTCTGCTGATTCCCCTCAAGCTCGTTGCCGTCCGGATCGACTAGCACCGGCTCGATGCCGAAGAACGGCAGTGAGGCCGAACCGGGCTTCATGTCGTTGGCGCCGGCCAGACCGGTCAGAATGTGCCCGCCCGTCTCGGTCTGCCAGTAGGTGTCCACGATCGAGCAGTGCCCGTCCCCGACGATTCCGTGATACCAGCGCCAGGCCTCGGGATTAATCGGCTCGCCGACGGTGCCGAGCACACGCAGGCTGGTCCGCTCGTGGACCTTGACCCACTCGTCGCCCTCGCGCATCAGCGCACGGATCGCCGTCGGCGCGGTATAGAGGATGTTGATCCCCAGCCGATCGACCATGTCCCAGTAGCGCCCCGCGTCGGGATAGGTCGGAATCGACTCGAACATCACCGAGGTCGCCCCGTTGCCCAGCGGTCCATAGACGATGTAGCTGTGCCCTGTAATCCAGCCGACATCGGCGGCGCAGCAATAGATATCGCCCTCGCGGTAGTCGAACGTGTAGCGATGGCTCAGCATTGTGAACAGCAGGTATCCCGCCTGCGTGTGCAGCACGCCCTTGGGTTTCCCGGTCGACCCCGACGTATACAGGATGAACAGCGGATCCTCGGCGTCAAGGATCTCGGGCTCGCACTCTTCCGACTGGTGAGCAACGGTCTCGTGCCACCAGACGTCGCGGCCGTCCTTCATCGTCACGTTGCCGCCGGTGTGCTGATGGCAGATGACGAACTCGACGCAGTCCACGCCCGCCGCGTCAAGCTGGTCCATCGCCGCGGCAACGCTGGCCTTGAGTGGCACCGTCCGCCCGCCGCGCTTGCCCTCGTCCTGCGTGATCACGGCCTTGCAGAGCGAATCCTCGACTCGGTCGGCGATCGCCGTCGCCGAGAATCCACCGAAGATCACCGAGTGAATCGCGCCAATCCGAGCGCAGGCCAGCATCGCCGCCACGACCTCAGGAGTCATCCCCATGTAGATCGCAACCCGGTCGCCCTTGCCGACGCCGCGGCTCCGAAGCTCATTCGCCAGCCGGCAGACTTCGGCGTGTAGCTCGCGGTACGAAATCGACTCGTTGTCCGCCGGCTCGTCGCCCTCCCACAGGATCGCCGTCTGGTCGCCGCGCTCTGCCAGGTGCCGGTCGAGACAGTTGACCGACACATTCAGCTTCGCCCCCAGGAACCAGGCGATCTTGCCCTCAGCCAGGTTCTCCTCGCTCAGCGTGTGCCAGGGCTCGACCAGATCGAGATGCTCATTCGCCATCTCGGTCCAGAAGGCCTCCGGCTCGTCCAGCGATCGCCGCCATAGCGCCTCATAGCCCTCTCTCGACGTCACCAGCGCGCCCTCGCGCACGTTGTCAGGCGGCGAGTACGTCTCGTTGACCGGCATGGCAGCGTCTGGGGTCGGCATGTCAGCATCCTCGTCTTCATCGGAGTAGGACTCTTCATCCAGATGGTATCGCGCCGCCAATCCCACCTCCGTCATTCCCGCGCCCAGCGCGGGAATCTAGCCTGGCTCCGCACAGACGACAAATCATCCGACTTGGCCACTGGCGCAAATCGTGGCCCCGACAGCCTCGACCCCTAACCGCCCCGGGCCAGCAATGCCCCCAGGGTCGCAAGCACCGCAGCAAACCCAATCCCGATCCCCCACATCAACAGCTTCAGCTTCGCGTCCATCTCGGCCCGCAGATCGTCGATTCGGCCATTGACCTCAGAACGCAAATCGTTCATTCGCTCATTGAAGTCGGCACGCAGATCATCGATCCGCTGGTCGATCCGCGCCAGCGCATCGCGCACCCCGACAGTCTCGTCTACTTCGCCCGAGCGCTCGCTCGACACCATGCGGAACTCCCGACGTCTTCCAACCCTCGCGGTCCAACAC
>VXTH01000262.1:0-2619 GCA_009837565.1 Chloroflexota bacterium
ATCTGGATCAGCTCAATCTGCTCATCCGAGAATCCCCGGGATTTCATCGCTTCAATCCAGCGGGCGTCGGAGCGAACCGCCTCCTGAGCCCGGCCAAACTCCTCCATCAACGGAAACGGCTGCTGTCCTTCCAGCGGAGTCCAGCGAACCACAGCCTCCGAGCCAAGGTCGACCACGCACTCGACGGAGTCGCCGGTCGTGATGTCGTGCAGCAGCACCAGCGCCAGCCGCTCGATGGCGTCGCCGTCGGAGAATCCGCGGACCACATCCTTTGCCGGCTCATCCAAAGCCACCAGAGGGAATCGCCAACCGTCGCGAGGCTCATGCGATGTCGCGATCTGAGAGGCCGCCGAAATCTCGTCGGCAGCCAAAGGGTCGAGCGGGTGTGTCACGCCAACCGGCGTCGTGGGTCGTGTCTCGGTGACCATGTGATGTCTCCTGTTATGCGGTCTTGAATGGAGGGTATCCGAAGCGGGCTGGACTGTTGGCGACGAGAGAATTCGGTCGCTTGGACAGAGATTGCTGATCTGGACAGGGAATTGTCGCGTCAGGTGTGCAGGTTTGTCCAGATTTGTCCAGATGAGTCCAGATGAGTCCGGCTGAATCCGAGATTTGAGACTTCTCGTCGGGAAGAATCCGGGGTGTCACCGGAGCGTCCAGCTTGAGAACGAGTTCTGGGTGGGACACGGACATTGCGTTTCAGACTTCATCGCTCAGATGAGCGAATTGTATCTCGCTTGAGACCGGGTTCTCACCATCTGAGTTGCGCCATATGCGTCCAGCTCCGATAAGAGCAGGTACGCGAGAGGGCGGGCCAATCGGCCCGCCCTCTGGTGTTGCCTCTGCTTGGCGGCTTCTACTGATCGCAGAAGGACGGGACCTGGTCAGGGGCGAGTTGCATGGCGAGTGCGCAGACGCCTTGTTGCCATCCCGGAGGCAGGTTGTCGATGTAGGCCTGGTTGAGCACCACCGGGCTGATCAGCATGACTGTGGTCTCGGCAGCCTGCGTCGCCGTCAGCGCCAGCATGGCTCGGATGCTGGGGCTGGAGTCGACGTTTTTCATCGCCAGCATCACGTGGCTCGCCTGAGGCAGACCGCCGTCGTCGATCGCGAACAGCATGTGACCTTCATAGACGAGCACGAGCGATGCTTCGGAGCGCCCGATCGCGCCCACCTTGGCGTCGCTGCCGAGATGGGCCACCGTACCGATCGCCGTGTTGATCAGTTCCGCGTTCAGTACCAGCACGCCCTCGGCCTGATTCTGAACCAACGCGCCGCCGATCGCGGTGCCTGCAGCGACGGGATCGGTCAGACTGCCGACGGGCAGCGGGACGCGGACGACGGTGCCGCCGTAGACGCTCTCGAGGCCGTCGCAGCGGTTAGACAGCCCGATGTTGACCGGTTCGTGGATGACGCAGAGGACGGGGCCGGTCAGGCCGGCCTCGTTGAAGTCGCGACCAGCAAGTGCTCCAGCTGAGCGGTCGTCCAGTCCGTAGTGGACGGATGAACCGACGAGCCCAGCGAATTCGGAGCCGGAGTTGAAGGTGACGAGGAAGGCGCCGCTGGTTCGAGCCGCTATCAACGCGTCGCGCATTCCGTCAAACTCTGGGATTGAGGAGGCAATACCCAGCGCGCCACGGTCAATGCAGTCCATGATCGCCGCCGCGTGGTTCGCGACAACCGGTTCGCCGCGAATCTCAACGTTGGTCAGACCGAGCTCGGCGGCGTTGGCCATCGCGACGGTGTTGAACAACGCCCAGAATGGATCGGTCCCGGCTCCGTGGTGGATGACGCAGTAGAGCTCCGCCGGTTCGTCCGGCATGGACACGTCCGGCATGGAGTCGTCCATCATGCTGTCGTCGGCCATTGCTGCGGTGACGGAGACGGCGACCGGAGATGACACGCGCCACTCACCGACTATGCCAGGCTCCAGGTAGCGTGCAGTGGGCAGTTGGCGGTCGCCCCAGCTGCCGTCAGCATTGATTTGTTGGACGGCTACCTCAACGCTGCCGTCGCTGTGGCGCATCGTCGCGACCCGAACCTCCGACTCGCCGTGGTGGGCGGCATAGACCGCGCCGGCAATGACGCCGATCACGGCGATCAAGGCCAGCGTGGCCAGTTTCCATCTGTGTTGGGACATGTCGGCTCCTTTGGATGATTGCCTTCAATAGCTGTAGTTTGCAATCGCAAACAGGTTATGTTCCCGTGATCGGAAGTGCAAAGACGAAGCAGGGGTACGGGCCGAAACCCGTACCCCTGCTTGGCTCGTTGAGGTCGTCGGTTGGGTCGATGGACCCTAGACGGCCTCGATGATGGTGCTGATGCCCATGCCGGCGCCGATGCACTGGGTGGCCAGACCGTACTGGCCGCCGGAGCGCTTGAGCTCGCGCGCGACGGTGGTGACCAGGCGGGTGCCGGTGGCGCCCAGCGGGTGACCGATGGCCAGCGAGCCGCCGTTGACGTTCACGTTGTCCATCGAGATGCCCAGTTCCTGGACCGACGGAATCACCTGAGCGGCGAAGGCTTCGTTGAACTCGACGCGGTCGATCTGCGAGGCGTCGACGCCTGCGTGGGCCAGCGCCTTGCGGGTCGCCGGGATCGGGCCGAGGCCCATGACCT
>VXTH01000260.1:0-1445 GCA_009837565.1 Chloroflexota bacterium
ATCGGGAGCAGTCGAAGGAGCCGGTGCGCCGGGCGCTGGCGGAGTTCGGGGCTTGCGACATCCTGGTCAACAATGTGGGCGGCGGCGCGCCGATGCGGGGGTCGCAGGATCCGTTCACGCACGACGACGACGTGTTCGAGGCGAACCTGGCGCTGAACCTGACCTCGGCCTACTGGACGACGCGGGAGGCGCTGCCGCACATGCGGGAGTCGGGCTACGGGCGGATCCTGACGATTGGGTCGGGCTACGCGAAGCGGTCGGGCGGGGCGCTGGCGTACTCAACGGCGAAGCACGGGTTGATCGGGTTCACCCGCGCGCTGGCGCACGACACGGCCGCCTATGGGATTACGGTGAACTGCCTGTGTCCGGGCTGGACGAACACGGCGCTGGTCGACTGGGAGGCGATGGGCAAGGCGGCCGGGATGTCGGCGGAGGAGGCGCACGCCTGGCGGGCGTCGGAGAATCTGCAGAATCGGGTGCTGGAGCCGGAGGAGCTGGGTCCGATGGCGGCGCTGCTGGCGTCGCCGGAGTCGGCGGGGATTACGGGCCAGGTGATCTCGGTGGACGGTGGGTACAAGGTGTGATCCAAGACCTCCCCCTCTGGGGGAGGTGCCCCGAAGGGGCGGAAGGGGCCCTCCGCCGAGCCCCCTCAGTCGCTCCGCGACAGCTCCCCCAGAGGGGGAGCTCTGCTCTACAGCACCCAATAGCATGACGCGTAGCGCACTATTGAGTACCGGAGGGGGCTCGCCATGACCTACGAAGACCTGACACTCGAGATCCAGAACCACGTCGCGATTGTGACGCTGAATCGTCCTGAGAAGATGAACGCGATGGGGCCTCGTCTGGTGTTTGAGTTGCTGGATGTGCTGGAGTCGACCCGGCATGACGACGAGGTGAAGTCGATGGTGATTACGGGGGCGGGTCGCGGCTTCTGCGCGGGCGCGGATGTGACCGGCGGGGCGGCGATGCGCAAGCTGTCGGATGAGCTTGATGAGGCGAGCGGGTATCGGCGTCACAAGGAGGCGCCGATCGGTCACTACGGGGTGCTGTTCTCGACCCTGAACGATTATCCGAAGCCGATTGTGGCGGCGGTCAACGGCGCGGCGGCGGGCGCGGGGATGTCGTTGGCGCTGGCCTGCGACATCCGGCTGGCGTCGACGAACGCGCGGTTCATTTCGGCGTTTGTGCATCGGGCGATCACGCCGGACACAGGCAGCACCTACTACCTGCCGCAGATGCTGGGCAAGGGTCGGGCGCTGGAGCTGATGTACACGGGCGAGCCGCTGAACGCATCGGATGCGGAGCGCTACGGTCTGGTGAATCGGGTGCTGGATCCGGAGTCGCTGGTCGAGGAGTCGATCGCGCTGGCGGAGAAGATCGCGCGCGGTCCGTCGCTGGCGATTGAGCTGACCAAGCGTCTGGTCAACAATCAGGCGTCGACGTTC
>VXTH01000260.1:1455-2619 GCA_009837565.1 Chloroflexota bacterium
ATGCAGGTCGAGCGGGAGGCGTGGGGTCTGGGCGTGACGGGGGATTCTGAGGATCGACAGGAGGGGATCGACAGCTTCCTGGAGAAGCGTCCAGCCCACTTTCGTGGGCGATAGTCGCAATGCGGAATTCAGGGGTCGGTAGTTTTGAACCGGTCGAGAGAATCGGGCGAGCGCCGGGTTAGCAGCCGGCGCTAGGGCGGCCGTCGTGGATAGGCCACTATCCCGACACGACGGTCGCCTGCCCTAGCAACATGGTAGCCGAATAGCAGTCCTGCAGTGGAGGAATATCGATGGTCACAATCACCAACGTCAAGGTCGATGTGTTCGACTGGGAGACGCCGAAGTGGCGGGTCGGATCGGGGATGCGGTTTGGCGGGCGCAATCAGCTGTCGGTTGTGAGCATTGAGACCGACGCCGGCGTTACGGGGAATGCGTTTCTGTCGCGTCCGGAGTACCACGCGCAGCCGCTGATCGATCTGCTTAAACCGCGCGTGATGGGCAAGAACGCCCAGGACATCGGTCGGATCTGGGCGGACTGTTACAAGCAGAATCGGGGCGTCTCGCATGCCGCGATTGGCGCGATCGACATCGCGCTCTGGGACATCAACGGGAAGCTGGCCGACCAGCCGATCCACCGGCTGCTCGGGACCTGCAAAGACGAGGTGCCGGTCTACTCGTCGACCGCCTGGTGGGAGTCGCCGGAGGAGTACGTCCAGGAGGCGCTGGAGTTTCAGTCGGACGGCTGGATCGCGCACAAGCTCCATCCGCACGGCGAGGCCAAGGCGGACATCAGAATCTGTGAGGCGGTCCGCGATGCGGTCGGCGACGACATGATCCTGATGCTGGACAGCATGTGGTCGTATCAGTACGAGGACGCGGTCCGAGTCGGCCGGGCGATCGAGGATCTGGACTTCTACTGGTACGAGGATCCGCTGGACGAGAATGACCTCTACAGCTACGTCAAGCTGCACCAGAAGCTCGACATCCCGATCATGTCGACTGAGTACGCACCCGGTCGCTACTACGGCATGACCCAGTGGATCACGCAGTACGCGACCGACATTCTGCGCGGCGACGTCGCGGTGACCGGCGGGATCACGCCGCTGGTCCGGCTCTGCCACCTGGCCGAGGGCTTCAACATGAAGTGCGAGATCCACCACGGCG
>VXTH01000042.1:0-519 GCA_009837565.1 Chloroflexota bacterium
GGCCCATCTTGCGGTAGTTGCCGCCATAAAAGAGGATCGGTTCCTCGTTCGACTGCTGTTCAAACGCCTTCACTTCACCGACGATGATCTCGTGGTCGCCGCCTTCGAGGACCGAGTGGATCGAGCAGTCGAACACCATTGTCGCGCTGGCCAGGCGCGGCTGGCCGGTCTCGCCGAGCACGTGCTCGTGTTCGTCAAACTGGTGGGGCGGGGGCGGACGCTTGCTGCTGGCGAAGTAGTTGGAGGTGTCCATCGCGGTGTCGGGCAGAATGTTCACGCTGAATGCGGCCGTCTCCTTGAGCAAGGGCAACACGCTGGCGCCCTTGTCGACGCAGACCAACACCAACGGGGGATCGAGCGAGAGCGAGGAGAACGACTGGGCGGTCATGCCGACAAAGTTCGGCTCTGTGCCAGTCGTGATCACGGTGACGCCGCTGGGGAACATGCCCAAGGCGTTGCGGAACTCTCGGTCGTCGAAGTCCATGGCGAGCCCCTCTCGGCGCTCAATCCCGTTCCCGT
>VXTH01000042.1:529-2607 GCA_009837565.1 Chloroflexota bacterium
TCAAGCACTGTCATCAGGCCCCGGCGCGTATGCGGGATCACGCGCGCCGCGCGCAGCACCGAAGCCGCCGTGGCGTCGTCGCCAAACACGCCGCCCTCGAATCGCAGCTTGAGCGGTGGGGTGCCGTCAATCACGATTTCGTCATACTCCTCGTCGACCGACGCATTCGCCTCAAAGTGCAGCCGAACCGTGTGGCCGTCGAACGTCGAGCCCTCCAGCGTCTCCAGCGTGCCGGCGACCAATTCTTGTCCGGGAACCTCGCAGGGAACCATGTCGTGGCGCCAATCGACGATCTTCCAGCCCAGCGGGTAGGCGAGCAGTCGGGCCGATTCCACCAGTCCCACGTGACCGAAGCCGCCGCCGTCTCGCTTCGCTTCCCATTGCGCCTTCGAGATTCCCATTCCCACCTTCTCCTGGAAGGGGACACGGCGGCGCGATGGATCCTGAACCCGCTTGACCGAGACCGACCTAATGCTGTGCGAAATCGACGAAAGCGACGCCGGGAGCGCGTCCATCAGGAATCCCGGATTGACGCCGGTGCCGACCACCGTTCGTTCGGCTCGCCGGGCCAGTACATCGATGCCCGCGGCGATCTCGGGATGACGAGCCTGAGCAAAGGCGAGTTCTTCGCAGGTGGAGACGACATGCAGATCCTGGCGCAGCGCTTCCTCGATTTGCGGTGACACCTGCTCGAGGTATGAGCCGGTGCAATGGATCAGGATGCCGCCGTCGGAACGAGAGTCGACTCGGGCGGCGGCAATCGATTGACGGATGGTGATCTCGGGCGCGCTGTCGACGAAGTCGGAGAGCGGCTTGCCGACCATCTCGGGATTGATCTCAACTGCGCCGACGACTTCGAGAAACGAGTCATTCAAAGCCGCCTCGGCGACCCTTAGTCCAATCGGCCCGAGTCCCTGGATGATGACCGGCAGTGGTGCGCTCATGAAAATCTCCCCGCACAGGATCGGGATACGGTGATAGTCTCGACAGTCTGCGCTTACGGTACCAACGAATCAGAGGCCGTCATGGTCGACTATCCCGACTTCAACGCCGAATCGATTCAAGCGTGGGACTCGAATGCGGAGTTCTGGGACCAGGCTCAGGGCGACGAGGGCAACTATTGGCAGCGGGTCCTGGTCTTTCCTCACACCCAGGAACTCTTGCAGCCGTTGCCGTCCTCGATCCTCGAGATCGCCTGCGGAAACGGCAACTTCGCCCGGCAGCTGTCGAGGCTCGGCCCGCGTGTCACCGCAACCGACGGATCTGATCGCCAGCTCCAACGCGCCCAGGAACGGTCTGAGGGCTACAGAATCAAGTGGATTCGCCTCGACGTGACCGATCGCTCAGCCCTCGCGGCGCTCTCGGGCGCTTCGGGCGCGCCGTTCGGCGCGGCTGTGTGCAACATGGCGCTGATGGACATCGCCGAGATCTCGCCGCTCTTCGACATGCTCCCGTTGGCCCTGACCGAGAACGCGCCGTTTGTTTTTTCCGTGCTCCATCCAGTCTTTCGGCCCGGACCGCAAGTTCGCCTGTTTCGCGAACGTACCGAGACCGAGGACGGACAGTTCATCGAGGAAGCAGGCGTGAAAATCACCAACTACCTCGACACCGGCGTCAATCACGGCATTGCGGTCAAGGGTCAACCTGAAATTCAGCCATACTTTGATCGCACGCTGACCGAGCTTTTCAGCACTGCCTTCGACCGAGGTTGGGTCCTGGACGGCATCCGCGAACCCTCTATCACCGACGGAGGAGACGGCCACGCCGAGAATCGGCTGAGCTGGGATCACCTGCCGAACCTGCCACCAGTCATGGTGGCGCGCCTGCGGCATCGCGGCTAGGGCATCGGCGACCATTCGGTGGGTTGCAGGATTCGGTTCTCGATGTGGTGGACGAGGGGGCCGTTTTCTTCGGAGGCGGCTCGGGCCGCTTGCCACTCGGGGTCGGCGCCGAAGTTCTTCCAGGCTTCCTCGCGCTGTCCGGCGCTCTCGAAGCTGACGATGTACCAGAGTTCGTCGGAACGGCCGCCCACGGAGTTGGTCCAGTAGCCAACGTTGTGGATCCCGTGGCGCTCGAAG
>VXTH01000259.1:0-2606 GCA_009837565.1 Chloroflexota bacterium
GACATGCGCAGGTGCGGCGCCGCCTCCGGCACATTGCTGCGCTCCTGCGCCATTCGCCAACGCCGAACCGCGCCCATGTCGGGCACTTCGATGTAGATCCACCAATCCACCCGCTGCCAGAGCCGCACGTAGCGGGCGCAGGCGGCGTTCACATAGGCGCGCCAGCGTCCGTCGCGATCCTCCTCCGCCTCCAGCCGATTCACGGGCGAGCGCAGCATGGTCTCCGGCTGGGGCTCAACACCCAGGCACCAACCCTCGAAGATCAGCGTGTCAACCGATTCCGCCACCGGCCACTGAGTTCTTGGACAGGGCTCGTCGCGGCCCTTGTCAAATCGCGGCAAGCGGGTGCTGCGGCCGGCCAGCACGTCGTCGAGCACGGCCAGCGCCAACGCCAGGTCATGGGTGCCCGGCGGGCCACGGGTGGCCAGCAGCGGGTGGACCGTCCGCGCCAGTTGCAAGCGTGCGCCCTTGGCCAGATAGAAGTCGTCCAAGGAGCAGACGGCGGCAGTGCGCCCCGCCAAGGCAGCAGCTTGGGCGATGAGGGTAGCCAGCGTGGATTTGCCGGCACCCTGCCCACCGCTGAGGCCGACGCAGCGCTTGTTCCGCAGCGCGAGTGCGGCTATGGCGGCAACCGCCCGCCAATCGATCGGCGCATCCGCTGGCATGCGCCCGTGCAAGTCCGCCAATCGGCGCCGGTCGAGCTCGGGCGCAAGTTGATCGGCAATGGCGTGGAGGGTCAAGGTTCCCGAGGTCATTCATCGAGTTGTAACACCGAGCGCGCAATGGCGCCAGTTGGCGCCCCAGTTGAAGTGCGTTGCCGAACGAGCATTTGTACAATGGCTTCAGCGTCGGCGCTTTCCTCGCCCGCATGCATGAGCCGACCGATCAAGGAGCCCAGACGAAGATGGCCCACATCCTGCAATCCGCCCAATGGCTTTACCATCAGGTGTTTTCCCGCGTCGAGCATCTCGATGGCATCGCATCGCTGCTGCTGCGTCTCATTCTGGCTCCGGTGCTGATCGGAGCGGGTTGGACGAAGATCAACGGCGCCAACTGGTTCGCTTCCCGCTTGGACGACTTTCCCTTTCCCTTTAACGTCCTGCCGGCGGATCTTTCTTGGTGGCAGGCAGCGATCACCGAATTCGGCGGCGGCATCGCGCTGCTGCTTGGGCTCGGCACCCGCATCGTGGCCATTCCGCTGGCAGTGACCATGTTCGTCGCCGCCTACGCGGTGCACCTGGACAATGGCTGGGCGGCGATCGCGCCCTCAAGGCCGGCGGTGGCCTGTCTCGAAGGCTCCGAGGCGGGGATCTTCGAACGCGCCATCAAGTGCCAGAAGGTCAACGACCGGACCATCGAAGCCTCCAAGCGGTTGGCCGAGGCCAAGGCCATCCTGCGCGAGCACGGCGACTACCGCTACCTCAACGGCAGCGGCGCACTGGTCAAGCTGAACAACGGCATCGAGTTTGCGGCCATCTACATGGCCATGCTGATCGCCCTCGTCATCATTGGCGGCGGGCGCTACTTCAGCCTCGACTACTACCTGAAATTCGCGCTGCGCAGACAGGGCCCCTGAAGCCAAGCGGTCCCGATGGCGCTTGCGCCGGTCTGAGGCACCGCCTCGTTAGGAGTTGTTTGTGATGTGGAATCCAAATTGGGCCGTGGCACGCTTGGCGAGCGCCGCCATTCTGGCTTGTGTGGCCTGGGTTGGCCTGTGGGGCTGCGCCACCCCTCCCGTGGCTGCTCCGGCAGCGGAGCCAACGGTGGTCAAGAGCCCCAACGA
The DNA here is from genome assembly GCA_009837565.1 of Chloroflexota bacterium. Lineage (GTDB taxonomy): Bacteria > Chloroflexota > Dehalococcoidia > Bin125 > Bin125 > Bin125. The sequence goes on from VXTH01000259.1 coordinate 1,784, forward strand.
CGAACGGTCGTACCGCTACATCGAGTTGGCCAACGGCCTCAAGGCGCTGCTCGCGTCGGACCCCAACGCCGATAAGGCGGCGGCTTCTCTGACCGTTTTCCGGGGCTCCTTCCACGAACCCGCGCAGCATCCCGGCCTCGCCCATTTTCTGGAGCACATGCTGTTCATCGGCACCGAAAAGTACCCGGAGGTGGATGGCTACCAAGCCTTCATCTCCGCCAACGGCGGCAGTTCCAACGCCTACACCGCCGGCGACCACACCAATTACTTCTTCGACATCGACCCCGCCCACTTCGAAGCGGGCATGGACCGCTTTGCGCAGTTCTTCATCGCCCCGCTGCTCGACCCCGCTTACGTGGAGCGAGAGCGAAACGCTGTGCATTCGGAGTACCAACTGCAGCTCAAGGACGATGGCTGGCGCGCCTTCGCTGCCAGCAAGATGGCGCTGAACCCGGACCACCCCCTCGCCCGCTTCAACATCGGCAGCCTGGAGACGCTGGGCGATGGCACCTTTGATGCGCTCAAGGCCTTTTTCGAGGCTCACTACTCCGCTGACCAGATGGCCTTGGTGGCACTCAGCAACGAGAGCCTGGACGACATGCAGGATTGGATTGCGCCGCTGTTCGAGGGCATTGCCAACCGGCAGCGGGGTGCTAAGCCGGTTACGGTGCCGCCCTACTCGGCGGACGGCCTGCCGGCCACGCTGCGCATTCAACCGCAAAAGGAAATCCGCTCGGTGTCCTACGAGTTTCCCGTGCCGTCCACGCGCCCCCACTACCGGACCAAGCCCGAGAGCTACATCAACAACCTGCTCGGCCACGAA
>VXTH01000337.1:0-2599 GCA_009837565.1 Chloroflexota bacterium
GTCTTGATGTTCTCGATCATTTCGCGCCAGCGGTCTTCGGGCATGACGAGGGTGAAATCGAGATCCTCTTCGTCGGCTGAGGTCGAAATGTCGGCGATCTCGGGAATCTCGTAGCCGTCGAAGACCAGCTTGATCGTGGTCTCGCCGACGTTGACACCCATGGCGCAGTCCATCATTCCGAAATCGCGCCAGTGCGGGTCGTCCTGGACGGTGTCGCGTAGCTCTTCAAACCACTCGACTGATGGAAACTGCGGCATGCTTTTCTCCGGTGGATGTCGTTTGTTGGTACGTCGCTGATCTTAGCAACCGCTCGTGAAGCGTCGAGAGCGTGCTACTCCGCCCAATCGTCTTCGTCGGATGAGCGAGGGGGACGGAACAGATCGCCGATGGCCACGACGCCGGCGGCGGTGAGTGCCAGCAGGCCGAGCGCCTTGAGATGTAGCCGGCGAGCTCGTCCCAGATCCTCGATGTCGGGCGCGGGGCGCTGCCAGCCCACCGAGCGGCCGTTCCAGGATGTACGTCGGTCGAGTGCCACGGACATGGCGGTGACCGGGATTGGAGTTTCGGAGCCGAGGGCTAACTCCTCGAGCTCCGGCGGCTGGAGGTCGGATCGGCCGCGAGCGGCGAGCGTCGCGGCGGCGGCGATGGCGTCGCGGCCACGCCGCACAGAGACGAGGCGGCGGGCGGGATCGAGCATGGCCGTCAGTGGTCCTTCTGTTCCCGGACCGGCCATCGGACCGCCCAGGGATTCAACGGCGGCGTAGGCCACGGCGCCCGACAGATCGAAGGCGGCGTAGGCGGCCCAGGGGCCAACGACGCTCTCGCTCGGGGCGTTGGCGAGCCTGCCGATTTCCGCTTCGATTCGCTCGCTGTCAAGCGCGGCCACGGGCCGGCCATCAGCGTCGACCGGCGCGTTGGCCATTTGCCGCTGGACGGCGTCGGACGCTCGTACGCCGCGCCAGAGGTCGAAGGTGAGCGCGAGCACCGCCGCCTGGATCAGAATCGAAAGCAGGCGTCCGCTACCGGCGGGCCGGCTGCGCTCGATCAATGCGGTGGCGCGAATGATCACCAACGACGCCGCGAACGGCGCGAAGACTCGCAACCGGGGCGGTAGGGATGCGAGCTGACGACATTGCGCCAGCGCCCAGGCCAGCCAGGTCGGTCGGCCGTCGGGCGGCGGGCCCAACAGGTAGTTCACCAGGGCCTGAAGGATCAGGGCCAAGCCAAACACCGAGAGTCGGTCGGCGGAGCGTCGCATTGGTCTTTGAGCATATCCGCCGACCCAGCCGAGACCCCAACTGTGTCGTGGTTCACACCAATCCTCGGTGTCTCAGCGGTTATTGGCGGGTTGCCCACCGCGAAGCGAAGAAATGGTTCGGGAGTTCGTGAAAAAGTTGACAAGCGACGTTTGGGCGGCGCATAATGTGCATCGTTTCACAAACCTCCCGGTTGTGCAGTCATTCACAAGGTTGGACTGCTCCGCCGGTCGAGTCGGAAAGCGAGAAGGCCAAATGCCTGTCACCCCTCCGTCGAAGTGCCCGCGCTGCTCAGGCATGATGCTTGTCGAGTCAGACGCCCACAGCGTCTATTCGAGCTGCCTGTCGTGCGGGTACGTCTACGAGAGCAGCATCATTTCGGTCTTCGAGCTCGAGCGTGAACAGGCCGTCGAAGAGGGCCGCCAGCGCCGCCGCCAGCCGTCCCACGGCAAGCTCCGCCTCTAACCCATACCTCCGACCCAACCGGTCTCCCTGTTGAGCCAGCCCCGGGCCTGGCAATTCTCCTCCGCGTTAGCCTGACATCCGTGCGCCTCCGATGCTTTGGCGGGGGCGCCGCGGTTGGAGCTGGGCGCGACGCGTGGAAATTCGCGAGTATCACAAGGCCACCCGCTGCGACCACCGAAGTCGCCTGCGACGATGCCGCGAACCTCTGCTGGGACAGTGTCAGTATTGCGCCCGCGGCTTCTGCGCCCGGCATGGGCATGTGCTTGATGACGGTCAGGAAGTCTGTGTTGAAGATCGCTGCCAGCGCCTGCAGGCGGATGTCGAACAGCATCTGTTGTTCAAGGCTGCCGCGAGAGTGTTGAACCAGCAAGGACAATGCGGCGAACCGGAGTGCGCGGCAGCTCATGCCTTGCGTTGCGACCGCTGCAGTTGCCGCTACTGCGGCGAACACATCCGCCAGGTGATTATGACCGTTCCGCGGGGCGGAGAGATGCAAACCGAGGCGGTGGCGATGTGCGACCACTGTCGCGCCCGTTTGCCGCTATGGGCTGAGGAATGATCTGAGGATCTCCTCGTCGTGCGGGAACACCGGCGCGGGACGGCGCCGGTCCGGATCGGTAGGTATCCAGGCGGCGGCCAGGGCCTCAGGCCCCGGACGCAGGGAGCCGCCGATCGGCCAGGCGCGGTAGGCGATCACGATTACCTGTTCACCGGTCTTCGACCAGACTCCGAGCAGTTCGTCGATTTGCACCTCGATCCCGGTTTCTTCGCGCACTTCGCGGATGGCGGCGTCCTCGACCCGTTCGCCGGCGTCGACAAAGCCCGATGGCCAACTCCAGCGATACATCGCCGGTTCGTGGTTGCGGCGGACATAGAGC
>VXTH01000201.1:0-2584 GCA_009837565.1 Chloroflexota bacterium
CCCGGAAGAACTCGCCCACTTCGAGCTCGACAACCCGCTGGACGAAGAAGACCACTCAAAGGAGTCCGATGATGACCCTCCCTAATCCCCTCGAACACCCCGCGCTGGCGGCCCTCGCCGTCCTCCACGACGACCGCCGTTTTTCTCCCACCGACCGCCAGCGAACGCTCTATACATCGCTCCTTGGCGCCCCCTGCCCGCCCGACGACCAAGATTCCGGCGCGGACCGCCTCACTCTGCCCGGCGGTGGTGACCGCCTGACTCTCCTCGGTTACGGCGGCGCCATGGGTGGGGGCAAGACGCGCGCGATCGCCGAACTCGCCATCGACGCTGCACTTGCCTTCCCCGGGAACAACGTGCTCGTCGCCCGACACCACCTCTCCGACCTCTCCTCAACCACCATGAAAGAGTTTCTCGCCCACTGCCCGAACGGTCTGATCCTGCGCCGCCAACAGGCCCCCACCCAGCTCGTCCAGCTCAGACTCTCCGACTGGCCCGAGGGCCAGACCTCGACCGTCAACTTCCGCCACCTCTCCGACTGGCAGGGTCTCGGCTCGCAGCAGTACGGGGCGGTGCTGATCGACGAGGCCGGCCAGGTCGACGAGGACGCCGCGCTGATGCTGCTGACCAGGTTGCGACATCCCGCCCAGCCGCAGCGCTGGTTCGTGGCCGCCTCCAACCCCTGGCCGGGTTGGTTCCAGCGCTGGTTCGTCCAGCGCGAGCTGCCGGAGGAGGCCCTGAACGCGGCCAGCGGCAAGGTCGAGTTCATCCCCGCCAAAATCGAGGACAACCCCCACCTGCCCGACAACTACGCCGACGTCAACCACGCCCTGATGCCGCCCGCCTGGCGCGAACGCTTCATCGAGGGACGCTTCGATGCGCTTTTGGGGCGGGTCTACTCCGACTTCGACCCGGACACTCACACCTGGGACCAGCCCCTGCCACACTTCAGCCGCTACATCGGCGGACTCGACTTCGGCGGCCAGACCGAGACCGCCCACTACACCGCCGCCATCCTCGCCGGCCTGGTCCGCTCCGACCGCCTCTCGCCGCCGATCTCCGAATGGCAGCGGGCGGGCATGCGCACGCCTCCGCCCACACCTGAACACCATTACACGCTGATCCGGCTGGCCGAGTTCGAGGACCGCGGACCCGGCGTCATTCAGCGGCTCGAACGCTGGCAGAAAGCATGCCGGCGCAAGTACGGCCCGATCCGCTGGGCCGCCGACCGCTCCCAGTCCGCCTGGATCGACCACCAGCGCCGACGGGGCATCGACGTCGTGCCGGCCTCCGGCGCGCCCGGCTCCATCCTCTACGGCGTCAACCTCGTCCACGAACGGCTCACGTCCGACCCGCCCTACTCCTACTACACGCCCGAGCTGACCCAGTTCCCGCTGCGGATGAGCGAATACGTCTGGCAATCCGGCGACGACCCCGACCCCCGACCGAGAAAGCGCAACGACGACCTGCTCGACGCCGACCGCTACATGCACGAACTGCTCCAACAACTGCCCCGGCCCTTCCGCCCGCAAACCTTTCGACTCTTCCCCGAACAACCCCGACGCCGCGCCCGCCGCTACCTCGAACCTCACTGATAACCGCGCACCTGGCGCATATACACTCAGGTCGAGACCAGCCACCAGGAGGCCCAATGACCACCTTGACCGCCCCCGCGACCGAAACGCTGCTTTATGAGGAGCGCGGACACGTCGCCATCATCACCCTCAACCGTCCCGAACGGCTCAACGCCATCTCCGACGAGATGCTCGAGGCCCTCTCTGCCCAGCTGATCGCCTGCCAGCGCGAACCCGACATCCGCGTCGTCGTCATCACCGGCGAGGGGCGCGGCTTCTGCTCCGGCCTCGACCTGGTCGACCAGCAGCAGCGCATGTCGGCCGGTGAGGGTCAGCCCGGCTACAACCTGTTCGACCTGCGCGATGCCCCGCCGGTCGTGCTGCAGAAGATGGACAAGCCCGTCATCTGCGCGCTCAACGGCGCCGCCGCCGGCTATGGCATGGACATGGCGCTGCTGGCCGACATCCGGATCGCCTCCGACCGCGCCAAGATGGGCGCCGTCTTCGCCCGGCGCGGCGTGCTGCCCGAATCGGGCGGCACCTGGATTTTGCCCCGACTGCTCGGCTGGGCCCGCGCCGCCGAGGTCGCCTTCCGCGGCCGCGTGCTCGACGCCCAGGAATCGCTGGATGTTGGATTGGTCAACGAGGTCGTCCCCCACGACGAACTGATGACCCGCACGATGGAGCTGGCCGACGAAATCGCCGCCAACGCCCCGCTCTCGGTGCAGGCGACCAAGCGCATGATGCGCCTCGGCATGGACGAGCCCTTCGAAGCCGCCGTCGACCACATCTACCTCCAGCTCCTGCCGCTCTTCCAGTCCGACGACTTCAAAGAAGGCGTCCGCTCCTTCATGGAGAAGCGGGACCCGGAGTTTCAGGGGCGGTAGATGCTGCCAGATCCGGTCCCCTCTCCTGAGGGAGAGGGTTAGGGTGAGGGCGCCGGCGCTCGAGGAGCCACCCTGGCCGGATGGCAGGATGTGGCCGATCCTCACCCCAGCCCTCTCCCAGAG